>JACPIQ010000060.1 GCA_016188005.1 Candidatus Rokuibacteriota bacterium
CCGCCCGATGCCATAGCTCGGGTTGAAGCCGAGCGTCACCTCGGGGAGCCCGAAGCGCGCCGAGGTCTCGGCGATCCTCAGATCCTGGGCGATCGCGAGCATGAGGCCGCCGCCGAGGGCGTAGCCGCGCACGGCGGCGATGGTGACCTGCGGCAGCCGGGCGACGCGCTCGACGATCGCAGCCCAGCGCGCGGAGACCGCGCGGGCCTCGTCGGCCGAGAGCGTCGGCATCTCGGTGATGTCGTTGCCGGCGCAGAACGCGCGCCCGCGCCCGGAGACGATGACGACCGACGCGTCCTGCGACTGCTCGAGCCGGCCGAGTGCCTCCTCCAGCGCCCCCGCCACCTCGCGATTGAGGGCGTTGAGCGCCTCCGGGCGCTCCAGGGTGAGCCGCGCGACGGCGCCGTCGGTCGCGAGCGATACCGTCACGTCACACCCAGCACGACGCTCGAGAGGAAATCGCCGCCGCCCCCGCCGTACTCCACGGGGAAGTCGAGGCCGAGGAGCCCGAGCTCCCCCATGCGCCGCCAGAACTCCCGCGGGATGCGCCCGGCCTCCTCCCAGGCGGCGGCGTGCGGCGCGACCTCCTTCTCCACGAAGCCGCGGATCGTCCGCCTCAGCATCTCGTGCTCCGGCGTGAAGAGGTCCCGCTTCACGGTGCGCGGCCTGTCCCTTCCGCCGCTCGGGTGACGATGGACGCCCAGATCTCGGCCAGCCCCAGGCGGCTCGCCCACTCGGCGACGTAGCGCGGGTCGATCTCTCCCCCCGATACCTTCAGCATCCCAAGGATGTCGCGGACGTGCACCTCGGACCCACCCTCGCGGTAGTAGAGCATCTTGTAGAGGATCACGTCCTCGGCCCGCGCGAAGTAGGCGTAGAGTCCGGGAAGGAGTGGCAGCTGGTGCCGCCGCTGCAGGCTCAGGCGATCGTACGGCGTCTCCTTGGCGACGAAGATGTCGATCTTGAGCCCGGACTCGGGATGGATGACGTTGAACTGCCCGCGCGTTTCCACCGCCTCGTGGGCCGCCTCCTCGCTCGCGTAGAACGCGGGCGCCGGGAACCGCTCGAGGAGGGCGGCGACCCGGGCGGCGTCCAGCCGCGCCACGATGTCGATGTCCTGAGTGAAGCGAGGCTCGCCGTAGTATGTGGAGGCCTGCGATCCGCCGATCATGTACTCGATCCCGAGGGCTTCGAGGGCCTCGGCCACGTACCGGAGCAGATCACCCTGGGTCACGGAGAAGCCTCCGCGCGACTTCCTGACGGACCCGGTCGGGGCTCCAGTCGGGGTGCGTGCCGGCGAGGAACGCGGTCAGCCGGTCCCGCGCCAGTTCCCAGGCCTCGTGGGCCAGCCGGAGCCGCTCCATCCCCGACTTGGCGCGGAGCGCCTCTGCCACCACGGGGTGCAGGACCTCGATGCGCCGGAGATCGAGCGGAGACCGCGCGTGAGCCCTCGTGGGTGCCCGGGACGGCGGATTCACTGGAACGCCTGGTCGGCGCGGGGGAGGAGGGACTGCGGGTGTCATTCGCGAGTCCGCTCGCGCTCGCGCTGACGCAGCTCGGTGCGGCGGATCTTGCCGCTGATGGTCTTGGGCAGGTCGGCCACGAACTCGATCTCGCGCGGGTACTTGTACGGCGCCGTCACGGTCTTGACGTGCTCCTGCAGCTCGGCGACGAGCGACTCGGAGGCGGCGTGCCCCGGGGCCAGGACCACGAAGGCCTTGACGATCTCGCCACGCATGGGGTCGGGCTTGCCGATGACGGCGGCCTCGGCCACGGCGGCGTGCTCCACCAGCGCCGACTCCACCTCGAAGGGGCCGATGCGGTAGGAGGCGCTGTTGATGACGTCGTCGGCGCGCCCCACGAACCAGAGGTAGCCCTCCTCGTCCATGGCGGCGCGGTCGCCGGTGACGTACCAGTCGCCGCGGTGGCACTTGGCGGTGGCCTCGGGGTTGCGCCAGTACTCCTGGAACATGCCCACGGGGCGCTCGGGCCGCACGTGGACGGCCAGGTCGCCCTCCTCGCCGCGTGGCAGCTCGCGCCCCTCGTCGTCGACGATGCCGAGACGGTGCCCCGGCGAGGCCGGGCCCATGGAGCCGGGCTTCCAGGGGGTGGTCCGGAAGGTCGCCGCCAGGAGCACGCTCTCCGTCTGGCCGTAGCCCTCGTAGATGTGGTGGCCCGTGCCCTCGCGCCAGGTCTCGATCACCTCGGGGTTGACGGCCTCGCCGGCCCCCACGCAGTGCCGGAGCGCGGCGAAGCGATACTTCCGGAGCGGCTCCAGCACGAACATCCGGTACGCCGTGGGCGGGGCGCAGAGCGTCGTGACCGGAAAGCGCTCGAGCATGCCGAGCGTCTCCTGGGTCTCGAACTTCTTCCCGCGCCCGTCCCAGACGAAGAGCGCCGCGCCCATGTTCCAGGGGGCGAAGAAGGAGGTCCACGCCGACTTGGCCCAGCCCGTGTCGGCCAGCGTCCAGTGCAGATCGTCCGGACCGTCGTCGAGCCAGAAGCGGCCGGTGATCGTGTGGCCCATGGGGTAGGAGGCATGCGTGTGGAGCACCATCTTGGGATAGCCGGTGGTCCCCGAGGTGAAGTAGATCATCATGGGATCGGCGCTGGCATTGCCCGGGTGCCCGAGCTCCGTGGCGGCCCGTCCCACGAGCGCCTCGTACTCCTGCCACCCGCCGCCCGCGCGGCCCACGACGATGCGGTGCCTCACCGACGGGCACTCGGCCAGCACCTGGTCCACCTTGTGGGTGTTGTCCTCGTCGGTGATGACGACGGCGGGCTCGGAGGACTGGAGCCGGTACTGGATGTCCTTGGCGGTCAGGAGCGTGGTCCCCGGCGTGGAGACGGCGCAGGCCCGGATGCAGCCCAGGACGATCTCCCACCACTGGTAGACGCGCGGCAGCATCACGAAGACGCGCTCGCCCGGGCGCACGCCGAGGCCCGCCAGCACGTTGGCGAAGCGGCGCGAGCGCTCCCCCAGCTCGGCGAACGTGAAGCGCCGCGGCTGGCCGTCCGCTGACACCCAGAGGAGGCCCAGCTTGCCAGGGTCCCGCCCCCACCGGTCGAAGGTGTCGAAGGCCCAGTTGAAGCGGGGCGGGACCTCGAGGCGGAAGCCCCGCATCATTGCCGTGTAGGCGGTCAGGTCGCGTTCGCTCATGGCACCCTCACGAAGCCTTCCAAGTCCACGTCGGCCTCCGGGTGGGTCGGGAGCCCGATGATGCAGGCCTTCGAGAGCGAGGAGATGCCGCCGCCGAGCCCGTCGAGCTGGCGGCCATACGGATCGGGGCTCCCGAGGGCGGCCAGCAGGATCCGATCGCGCGCCGCCCCGGCGGGGGGCAGGTCCCCGTGGTGAAAGAACAGGGCGCGGCTCGTGCCCCCGCGCATGAACACCGCCCGGATCCTCCGCTGGGTCACGAGCGCGGCGCCTCCTGGAGCCGGTAGATCCGGATGGCGTTGTCCTCGCCCACGAGCCGCGCCACGTCCTCCGGGAGCCGGTCGAGCAGCCGGCGCGGACCCTCGGCGCGCCGGGGCCAGCGTTGCATGGAGCGCGGCGAGGCGTGGAACTGGTCGCTGCCGATCACGAAGCGATCGGGAAACGTCCGGATCACCTCGGCCCATTCCGGCCGGAGCGCGCCGCCCGCCAGGAGGGCGGTGGCCGGCAGGCTGTCGCCGCCGATCTTCAGGCTCATGAACAGGTTCGAATGCGCCGCGAGCAGGCGCCCGGCGAGCGCGGGAGTGCGGTGCCCCGTGTGGTCCCAGCCCGCATGGGCCCACACGATCCTGGCGCGGCGGTTGTGCCGCAGCAGCCGCTCGAAGGCGGCGATGTTCTCGCCGAGCCTCCGTGGGTTGGGCGGGGAGAAGAGCCGCGGGGGCAAGGGGAGGTCGGCTGCCACGGCCTCCATGTGCAGGTCCATGGGCACGTCGAAGCGGGCCGCCGCATCCGCGAGCGCGAGCATCAGCGGGTGATCGGCCGGCGCCGTCTCGTACGGATGCCCCGGCCCGAGGGAGAAGTGCTCCGTGGTGATCTCTCCGAGGCCCACGGCGCCGGCCCTGACGATCTCGGCGGCGCGGGCCTCGAAGCTCCGCAGCGCCTCCGGGCTCACCCCGCCCGGGCGGCTGGCGTCCTGGATCATCACGTTGAGCGAGCCACCACCCCCGAGGAAGCCGAACCGGGCCGGATGTTGGCGGATCGCAGCGAGGAAGGCCTCGAAGTCATACTGGCCCGGGTGGCCCGAGCTGAACGGGGGGGGCATGACGAGGGTCTTCCGGATGCCCATCCGGTTCATCGTCTCCAGCGCGTCCGAGACGGCCCCCTCGTAGTCGGTCGCCATGGGCGAGATCCGGCCGTCGAGGTGGGCGTGGGTGTCGATGTAGGGCACCCTGCTCCCGGCGTCGGCGCCAGGTAGCGCGGCGTCGGGCGGTGCCGTGGCCGCGCAGGCCGTGCCCAGGCAGCCGATCAGCGCCGCGCGGATCCACACGTGGAGGCCGGTGCCCACTACGCGCCCCGCGCCGCCGTGGCGGCGGTGCGGGCCAGGATGCCGCCGGCCAGCAGGATGTCGCGCTCGCGCGGCGTGAGCGGGCAGCGGGCGTGGAAGGCGGCGCCGCTCGTCTCATCGGTCACCGCGATGGCCGCACCGGCGCGGATGGCGCCGGCGAGGCCCTCGAGCCGGAGCCGATCCGCCGGCGCGATGCGGTCGTAGTCCCCCGGGTCGAGGAACTCCAGCGGCACGAGCCCCCAGTTGACGAGGTTGGCGCGGTGGATCCGCGCGAAGCTCTTGGCCAGGACGGCGCGCACGCCGAGGTGGAGCGGCGAGAGCACGGCCGCCTCCCGGGAGGAGCCCTGGCCGTAGTGCTCGCCGCCGACGATGATGCCACGGCCGGCGGCGCGGGCCCGGGCCACGAAGTCCGGGTCCACGTTCCGCAGGCAGAACTCCGCCAGCGCCGGCACATTGGAGCGGAAGACCAGCGCCGGCGTCCCGGAGGGCGAGAGGTCGTCGGTGGAGACCTCGTCGCCGAGCTTGATGAGGACCGTCGCGGTGAGCATCTCCTCCGTGGGGATGCCGCGCGGCATGGCCTTGATGTTGGGGCCCTTGCGGACCTCCACGGCCGCGGCCTCCGATTCGGGAGCCGGCGGAATCAGCCCGGCATCCGAGGCGGTGAGGGAGGCCGGGGCGTGGAGCCCGGGCGGCGGGCCCAGCGTGCGCGGATCCGTGATGACGCCAGCCAGCGCCGAGGCGGCGGCCGTCACGGGCGAGCACAGGTAGACGTGGTCGTCACCCACGCCGCTGCGGCCCGGGAAGTTGCGGTTGAACGCGCGCAGGCTCTTGCCCCCCGAGGCCGGCACGTGCCCGATGCCCGCGCAGGCGCCGCAGGTGGGCTCCGACACCGTGACACCTGCCGCGAGGAGGTCGGCCAGGAGCCCCTCGCGCGCCATGACCTCGAGGATGCGATGGCTGCCGGGGAAGACGACGAAGGACACGGAGGACGCGACGCGCCCGCCGCGCAGCGCGGCGCCCACCGCCCACATGTCCTCCCACGAGGAGTTCGTGCACGAACCCACCATGACCTGCTCCAGGGGTGTGCCCTCGGCCTCTCCCACCGGCACGACGCGATCGGGGGAGCCCGGGAGCGCCACGAGGGGCTCGAGCCCCGACAGGTCGAGCCCGACCTCGTCGTCGTACTCGGCGTCGGCGTCGGCGCCGAGCGGTGCCCAGTCGCGCTCCCGCCCGAGCAGCGCCAGGAAGCGCCGCGTGGCCTCGTCAGAGGGGAAGACGCTCGTGGTGAGCGTCAGCTCGGCGCCCATGTTGGCGATGGTGGCGCGCTGGGGCAGGGACAGCGTCGCCAGCCCCGGACCTGCGTACTCGAAGACCCTGCCGCTGCCGCCGCGCACCGAGTGCCGTCGCAGGAGCTCGAGGATCACGTCCTTCGCGTGCACCCAGGGGCCCAAGCGGCCCGTCAGCCAGACGCGCGTCACCCGGGGCATCGCGAGGTGGTAGGGGCCGCCGCCCAGGGCCACGGCGACGTCCAGGCCCCCCGCGCCGATGGCGAGCATGCCGGCGGCGCCGCAGAGCGGGGTGTGGCTGTCCGTGCCGAGGAGGAAGCGACCCGGCACGCTCCAGGATTCGAGGTGCACCTGGTGGCAGATGCCGTTGCCGGGCTTGGAGAACCACGCCCCGTAGCGGCGCGAGGCGGTCTGCAGGTAGCGGTGGTCGTCGGAGTTGCGGGAGTCCACCTGGTAGACGTTGTGGTCGATGTAGGTGACGACCAGCGGCGGGCGGACGCGGGGGAAGCCCAGGGCCTCGAACTGCAGGAATGCCGCGGTGCCGTTGGTGTCGGTGAGGAGAACCTGGTCCACCCGCAAGCCGATCTCCTCGCCAGCCACGGCCCGGCCCGCGACCAGGTGGGCGTCGATCAGCTTGCGCGTGAGACTCAACCCCAACGCTAGCGTCCTGCCTCGCGCATCCGAAGACAGAGCCCCGGCCGGGGCAGGAGGCCCTCCCCGCGGAACACGCTGAGTCGCGACCCGCGGGCGCGGCTCGGAGGGAGCCACGAGATCGAGCGCTTCGACTCCGGCATCGCGCAGAAGCCACGGTTCCGCGGGGAGGACCCCCTGCCCCAGCCGGCACCGCCCGTCGACGCTCTCGTGAACCCGGACACTATTGGCTCTTGCCGAATAC
>JACPIQ010000061.1 GCA_016188005.1 Candidatus Rokuibacteriota bacterium
CAGGAGCCCCAGCTCCGCCATCCTCTGCAAGAAGGCCGGGAGATCATAGTCCGGTCGCTCGCGATCCGCGTACTGCGGTCGCACCTCGCGCTCGCTGAACTGCCGCACCGTCTTGCGAAAGAGCTCCTGCTCGTCAGTGAAACCGAAGTCCATCGCACACCTCCGCGTCTGGCGCTGCGCGGTCCGGCGCCCGCGCGCGTCTGACCGACCCCGCCGTGATGGTGCCTTGGCAACGGGGGCATCGTCAAGGGCAGCGGGAGCGGGGCCGGCGGCGGGCGACCGGGAGCGCGCGGGTGGGGCCCGCGGGAGTCAGTCGGGGAGGCCGGTGAGGACGTAGCCGGCCCAGGCGAAGGGATGCGGGTGCTGCGCCAGCGTGGCCAGGCCGGCCTCGCGGAGAGCGCGGGCGGGCCCGCGCCGCTGGAGCTCGGGCAGGTTCCACCATCGGGGTCCCGCTCTTGACTACGCAATACACGCCACGATGCGGGAAGCAACCTGGCCATGGCTGGGGTACCCCTTCGGACCATCGGGGAGATCCTGGGACATCGCGACATGCGGATGACCACCCGGTACGCGCACCTGAGTCCGCAGCACCTCCGGGAGGCCATGCACACCCTTGACGCACCGCCAGCACCTAGAGCCGAACCAGAGCAGCAGGGCGACGAGGCAGCACCAGGACGCAAGGGAGCCCGATCAACGGGCACTATCTGGGCACCGAGCACCTCGGCCAGAAAGAACGAAACGCGGGGCGATCCTCAACCCCGCGTTTCATTATGGCTTTCATGGCGGGCTCGACGGGAATTGAACCCGCGGGGGGCGCACGACAGATTTGTGAGATGAGCTCATCGGGCGCCGGCCGGCGCCGCTGCCCGGCGCTCCCAGAAGTCCTCGAAGCGGCCGCTGAGCTTGCAGCAGCGCAGGGCGATGATCGCGTCGGCCCCGGCCACCGTCCAGTGCATGCCGGCCCGTTTGAGGCGCGTGCCGATGGCGACCTTACAGCCAGCCTCGACGACGCCGGAGGAGGTGCACAGGCCCTGGGCGCGGAAGTCCGGGTAGCGCATGCGGTGACGGTTGCGCGTGAGGTAATCCAGGCCCTTGCGCGCCTCGTCGTTGGCCTGGGCGTGGAGGCCCAAGGCGGCCAGGACGGCGTCGATCTGGCCCTCGTCCAGTTCATCGTGCCGCTGCGTGGCCCACTGCGCGCCGAGGGCGCTCTTCGCCCCGTAGATGTCCTTGGCCACGTCCGAGAGGTAGTGCTTGACGTGGAAGAGGTCGACGATCTGGAGCGCCCCGGGGAACTGCTCG
Organism: Candidatus Rokuibacteriota bacterium; assembly: GCA_016188005.1. Classification (NCBI taxonomy): domain Bacteria; phylum Candidatus Rokuibacteriota; species Candidatus Rokuibacteriota bacterium. The sequence continues at coordinate 1,300 of JACPIQ010000061.1, forward strand.
TCGGCCAGGTTCCAGATCCAGAGGGCCCCGTCGCCCAGGACGGCCCGGCGCGCGGCGGCGTCGAAGCCGCGGCGCCTGGCTTCGCGGGCCGTCCGCTGTGCAAATTCCGACACCTCCTCATCGGTGTCGCGGCTGGCCGCGCTCTCGATGGCCGCCGAGTAGGTGACCGAGCCCGCGTCGCGCACGGGGGTGCCGTCGTCGTCGCGGGCCTCGGCGGTCCAGACGGTGACGAGCTTGACCTCACGCGTCTTGGCCGAGCCGTCGGGCTGCTTGCCCTCCCGCCCCTGCAGTTCCGAGGCGCGCATCGGCACGCCCGTGCCGTCCAGGCCCAGGGACATCGTGGGCGCGGGCGGCGGCGAGGGCTCGCCCCCGGTCCGCTCGTCCTGCGCGATCTCGCGGCCGAGCGCTTCGGCGGTGCGCTCGACCTGCTTGGCGTCCACCGGCACGCCCCCCAGCTCGCGCATCAGCTCGCTCGACTCCGCGAAGCTGACCATCGCCGCCGCCAGCCCCACCATGCGGGTGACGGCCGGCGAGAGCGAGGCGTCCTGCAACCCCAGGGCGCGGTCGCGGGGGCAGAAGCCGCTCTCGCAGGCGTCGCAGTAGTAGTACGCGCGCCCCAGCATGAGGTCGCCCAGGGCCGTCGTGAAGGTTTTCGGCCGGCGGCCGGCGTAGCGCGCCGCCGTGCCGCAGTCGCACGGGAAGGTAGGGCCGCGGTGGTCGGACCCGTCCGCGTTCAGGCGCTGCTCGACGGCGCGCGCCGCCACGGTGAGCGCGCGCCGGCGCGCGGCCGTCTCGATGGCCTCAAAGTCCAGCCCGTCGACGGCGCCCGGACCTACGAGCGCTTCGATCTCGGCGACGACTGCCGCGTCGAAGGCTTCTTTGAGCCCCCCTTTTTGGCGGCCTCGGAGGAGGTCGCCCCGGGGGCCGCCAACGCGGCGTCGGCCCACGGCTCGCAGGCCTCCCAATAGGCCTCGACGTGGCGCCGGAACTGCTGGCCGGCGGCGATCTGCTGCCGGACCACGGGGGCCTGGGCCGCGGAGACGAAGCGCGACTGCGTCCGGCCCCGGATGGTCCGGGTCACGCTGTAGTACGGGCCATGGCGGGCCTCGGGGCGATCGGCACAGGCACAGCCGGGCTTGCTGCACTTCACGTAGCGCTCCGAGAGCGAGCCGCGGCGCATCGGGGTGGGGGTTGCGAGCCGGGTGGCCAGCGTCCGCACACGGACCGGGACCTCGGGGGTATCCGCCATGCACCACCTCCTTACGGCCGTCAGGGCCGTAAGATCATGCTACCACACCCTCGTGGCTTCCCCTTCCTCATTCTGGTGTCGTGCACCCACCCGCGACCTCTGGATTGACAGTCAGAAAATCCCGCGCGCCAAGTCCGCGTTTTCTTAGCGCCTGATGGCGCGGACTTTGCCACTTCTCCCCGTGTCTTTGCCCTGCTGGAGCACCGCCGCGGCGGCCAGCTTGGCGCCGGCCCCGCGGAGCATCCCTTCGTCGACGATTGCGTACCGTCGGAACACCGAGGCCGTCAGGTGGCCCGTCAGCGCCATGGCTGTCGTCTCCGGGATGCCCGCGCGGATCAGGTTGCGGACCGCGCTCCGGCGGAAGTCGTGAAAGATGCGCGTCGGCACCTTCCGCGTCGTGGGCGGCTCGCCGTCCCGGGCCTCACCCACCGGCTCGACGCGGAAGAGCCCCGCGGCGATGCAGGCCGTCGCCCAGGCCTTCTTGAAATCGCCCACCGGGCCACCGCCGACGCCCGCGAAGACCCACGGCACGACGCGCGCAGTCTTCGTCTGGATGCTCTCGACGCGAGCGCGCTGCGCCTCCAGCACCGCGCGAAGCTCCGGGGTGAGGGGGAACATGCGGCCCTCGGCGTTCTTGGTTTCTTGCGGTTCGAGCCGGAGCCAGCCGCCCGCGAAGTCGACATGACCCCACTGCCGTGAGCGAAGCTCCGCCTTGCGCCAGCCCGTGAGGTAGGCCGCGCGCGCCAGCCCGGCCAACTCGGGGCGCAGGTGCTGGCAGACGGCCGTGAAGTCGGCGGGCTCAAAGAACCCCTTGCGGACGTTCCGCTCCTCAAGCTTCGCGACGTGGAACGGTGCCGCCAAGCCGTGCTGCGCCTTGGCGAGCGAGGCCATGCGTTGCAGCGCGGCCAATTCTCGATTGATCGTTGCCGGTGCCGCCTGCTCGGCGAGGCGGGCGGCCTTGTACCGCTCGACGTCGGCCGTGGTGAGCCGGCTCATGCGCGTGGTCGCCCCGAAGTGGGCCAGGAGCCGCAGGAGGCGAAATTCAACCGTCGCGGCCGACTTGCGCCTGTTCGCCGTGTAGTCGTTGCGGAGCATCGTCGCCGCGTCCGTGAGGGTCAGCCGGTCCCCCGTGGGGCTCACCGGAATATTGAGCGCCACCTTGCCCTCGCGCTCCCGGAGGAACGCGCGGGCCTTGCGCTCGTCCTCGGTATCGGTCGACTGGCGGACCGTCTTGCCGTGCTGGCGGAAGCGGATCCACCAGACGGCCGACTCGCGGACCTGGCCGTTCCGGTCGCGGTATTTCGGTCGAAAGATCGCGCCCATGTTTCCCCTCCCTCTATCGCGCCGATGCGCGCAGGTCGCGTGTGATCTCTGGCATCAGCGTTTCCAGATACGCGCCGACCGTGAGGCCTCGGGTCATCGCCGCGGCTCGGATCGCGCGCGCGACGGAGACCTTGATCCCGCGGACGTTGAGGGTCGTGCGCGCGTCGTCGGGCTGTGGCTTCGTGCGCTTTGCGGGCGTCGCCATGTCTGTATCCTCCTTGCCATTAGGATACTACGGACACAGAGGGTGTCAAGGACTTCTTCTGTCTCGGGCTGAGACGAAGTTCCTTGGCTCCACCCCGCGCGCCCTGGGCCCGCTCCAGCCCCGCCAACAACTCCCCCGCCCGCCGCTCGGCGCCGATCTTGATGGCCACCAGGGGCTTCACTTCCGCCCGCCCCACATGCCAGATCATGAACACCACCACCGCCACGGAGGCCGTCCCGAAGATGTCCGCCGAGCTCCAGGGGGTCATGGCCTACCAGAGGCGTGCGCACGCCGTCTGGTGAAGCTGTAGGCGGGGTTTCCGGCACAGACAAGGGGTGAACCCTACCCGCGCCCTGGGGCGCCAGGAACGGCCGTGAAGGGATAGAGAAACCAGGGGCCGCCCGGCATGGCCCCTACTCCCCCTCGGGCCGACAGGTCGAGTGCATCCGGTCGCCGGCATGCGTCGCCAGGCGGGGCTTGTCACACTTGAGGCATGGTTTCCACTTCGGCCACCCTTGTCGCGGAATCGTCGGGCGACGGGACGGCGTGGGGCGAGACTTCAGGGGAGAGACAGGGGGCAGCATCTAGGCCTCGCGGGGCGTGAAGCGCGCGAAGGTCTCACGGGGCCGGGGCGAGGGATTGGGCACGCCCCCCCCCGCCAGACGGGGATTCCGCGTGCGAATCGCCGCTGTTCATGCGAGTCCGCGCCGCCTCCAGGATCTTCTCGAACCGGGGGTGGGACAGGGCGGTCAGGTTCTTGGGCTCGGGCCAGAGACGCTCCCCGATGTCGCCCAGGGCCGTGGTGAAGTCCGAGATTCCGTGCTGGGCCATGAGGTACGCCACGCGGGCATTCCACTCGGCCATCGTGTTCTCCTTCTCTCGCTCGTCTCGGGGGGAGGACCCCGTGAGCCGCACCCGCGCCCCCAGCGCCGCCCGGACATGGCGCGCGAACGTCCCGCGCTCGCCGGTCATGCTCGTGACGGGCCGGGATGCCTTCATAAACGACGCGCCGAGGACGCCGTGGCCTTCAGGCCGGTGGAGGATGTCAAGGCTCCTCCGCGGCGCCAGGCGCGCGGCGACAATTGCACGTCGATTTTCGCTTGGAGCGTTCGCGCCCGCGAACCTGCGCCCGCCCGGTCGGCCTCGAAGCCGCAGTTTGCGCAGATCCAAAGTGCCGGCTCGGCGCGGAGGAAGCCGCGGCACTTCGGGCAAGAATTCACAGCGGCCACGTCACCCCGCCTCGAGCGTCGCCACCATGCGCGCACCTTCGACGGAATCGACGGCCGCCCACAACGCCGCAAAGACAGCATCGGCGCTGGCGGTAGGGCGAGCGTCCGCCGCTTGCCTCCAGAGAACGACGAGATACGGCCACCGCGCGTCGGCCGCCTTGAGGTATCGGGTCAGGTCCGGACAGGCGGGGACGCCCGGCGCCGGCGCACAGGTCATGAGCCACGCGCGCAACGCCTCTACCCCGCCGCCGACGCCTTCACGGATCGCCACGAGCAAGATCCCGGCGCGCACGACGCCGACGAGGTCCGCGGCGGGCACGCCATCATCGCGAAGGAATCTCAAGAGGGCGCGCACGGTCGTGGCCAGTTGGTCGCGGTCGGGCACGGGCCTACGTGCCCTGGCGCCGTGCGGGTGCCGACGCCTTCGCGGGCGCCCCGGTCGTGCCCCCGCCATCACTCTCATGTGGATCTCTGAGCTGGGGCGCCGTGAGAAGATCGTCGGGCCACTCCAGCGACGGCACCGCGAGCGGCTGGGCGGTCGTGGCCCGAACCTCCGCCGCCAGGGCGATCAACTCGCTTTCGCCGGGCGCCGGCCCGCGCACGCTTTCGGCGCGCCGGCGCAGTTCGCCGAGCTGGAATGTCGCCCGGGCGACATGCTGCTCGCGCAAGACGCGCAAGGCGCCGGCGACGGCCCGCGGGAGGGCCTGCTTCACGAGGTCAGCGACGCGCGCAGCCGGGGCGAGCGTTTCGTCCTGCATGGCGGCCACCGCCACCGCCAACTCCCGGGTCCGCTGCTCCGCCTCGCCGGCCGCCGCGAGGTCCTGGGGCTTCGTGGCCCCGGCCCGCGTTTGCCGGATGCTGGCCCGCGCGGCTTCCAGCATGGCCTCTGCCTCGGTGCCGAGGGCCCGTGCCGCCTCCAGCACCTCGCACAGCTCGCGCTCCGCCGTCACCAGGCGGCGGATCGCCTTGTGCAACTGCACCGACGCGGTCGCGGGCTCGAAGGTCCGCCATTCGGCGCGCCAGCGCTCCGCCTCGTCGGCGGGCTCAGCCGCTACGTCCCGAAACGCCTCGCTTGCCGCCGCCCACGTTCTCGCGAGCCGCTCGCGCGCGGCCTCCACGAGGCGCAGGAGGGCACGAAGGGTGGCCGGGGTCACAGTCTTCTCTACGGTCTCCGTCTCCATCTTCATCTCCTCTCAGCGTCCCACTGCCGTGTTGAGCCGCCGGTGGACCCCGGCGGGAAGGCGAACGTCGACGTGGCCGCCGAGGGCCTCGATGAACCGGCCGTGCACGCCGGGGGGGAGAGTGACCTCCCTCGTTTCGTGCATTTCCTTCGACTGCGGATTCGCGCGAGCGTCCGCGGCGTGCTGCTCGAGCGTGCGTTGCCCCGTCAGCTTCATGTGGATCTCGCTCATGGTGTGCTCCTTTCGGGGCGCATCGCCCCTGCTGGCGCCGCCTCCATGGCGGCGACCGGGTTCATACCCATCGGTGCCACTGATTCACATACGGCCCGTCGGCGGCGTCGTCGTCAACGACATTCCCGACTTCGTATTCCTGCCGCGCGCTCCACGAGGGGAGGTCGAGGCCGGGGAGCGCGCGCCGGATTTGCGCGTACTCCCCCGCGGTCAGCGCCATGTCGGCGGGTGCCGCGCCCGCCGCGCTGCTCGCGGTCGTGAGAGCCACCGCCGCGGCCACGGCGAGGTCGTCGTGCGCTCCGGGGCGGTGGTCAATCCGATCCCGCCCGCTCGTGCCGCGGCGGCGCTCGAGGCCTCGCAGCTCGCGCAGGAGGCCGGGGTGGTCCAGGAGCACGGCGCCGCCGGCGTTGACCAGCGCGAGCAGGTCCAGGTAGACGACACTCTTGTCCCGAGATGCGATGTACTCGATGCCGTGCGCCCGGAACTGCTCAGCCACGAACTCGCCGGCGTAACGGTCACCAAACACGGCCCCGCACCCATAGGTTGCTAGGATGTCGCTGCACTCTGCGATCACCCTCGAAGGATTGAAGGGCGGCGCCCACGCCCGGGCCAGGTCCAGCACCGCCCGCTGGCCGTCATGGTGCCCGATGCTGAGGCCGAAGCGGTCCCGCCGGCCACCGGAGGGGTCGCAGCCCGCGACGTAGAGGGTGCCGGGCGCCGGCGGGCGCTCGCGGATACCGTCGGGCACGAGCCCGTCGAACACGTCCGGGTCGAACAGCGCCGCGAGGCCGGCGCGGAACTCGCCGAGCACTTCGCTCCGGTACGCTTCGGGATCGTCCTGCATCCGCTCCAGGTAGTTGGCGGGAATGAGCGGGTTCATCTCGGGCGCGCTCGCCTGCCAGACGAGCACCAGAGAGTCGTCCCGGCCGTAGTGCTGGTGATAGAGGTCCCACAACGCCCCGCTTTGCCCGTAGGGGCTCGACAAGACGATCAGGCGCCCGCCCGTGGTCGCAAGACAGGGCCGGAGCGCGCGCAACATTTCCACGTCGGTTGCCCGGCCCTCGCTCGTGATGAAGTGCGCCAGCTCGTCCACCGTGCCGACGCACCCCCGCACGCCGCGGATGGCGGCGGGCCGGCAGGGGTACGCCGCCAGCACCACTCCGTTGTCGAGCCGGAGGGTGTCCGCGGTCTGCGCCACAACCGCCTTGGCAAGCGTCGGCAACATCTCGAAGGGGGCGCGCGCGTAGCGCAAGAGCGTGCGGATGGCGCCCAGGTGATCCTGGCCGATCAAGAGCGCGTATATTTCCGTCCCGTCGTGCTGAGCGGTGGCGACGACGGCCTCGAAGTCGGCGATGAGGGCCGCCACCCGACTTTTGCCCGACTGCCGGCCGACCACCACGACCCCCTCGGGGTATCCCCCCGGCGGGGGCGCATAGCGGGAGCGCCCCGTGTGGTGGCGGAAGATGCCCTCCTCCTCCAGGTCCATCGGAAGCCCGTAGACGGCTTTAAGGAAGACGATCCACCGGCGCCATGTCGTCAAGTCGCGGAACGCCGGCAGGCCGCCGAACACGGCAGGATCGGCGAGCGCCTCGATGATCGTCACGCCGCGCCCCCGCGGAGCCGCGCCAGGGCGGGATCAACGGCTGAGCGGCGCCCCCGGGCGGCCAGGGCCCGGAGCGTAGCGAGGGCCTGGGCTGCGCTGGCATCGTCGAGAGCCGCCCGGCGGGCCGCCCGCTCGACCTGTCGCGGCGACGGGCGCCGGCCCCGGCCCGCTCGGCGTTGCTCCACCAGCTCGGCCCACACCCGCGCGGCCTCGCCGGCCCTGAGGCTGAGCAGAGCGACGCGGGCGGCCTCCCGCCGGAGCAGCGCGTCGCCGTCGATCCCGAGCCCGGCCAGGAGCGCGAGGTACCCGTGTCGATAGCCTCTCGCCAGGGGGCCGCGGTGGTCCCGGAAGACCCGCACCAACCCGCTCCTCAATGGCCGGCTCACGATCTGCCCCCAACCGCGACGGTATCCGCCCTGCATGCGCTCCCGACCGCGCCCGGATCGCACGCCGAAGGCGCCCCGATCCCCGCCCTCAGACGCTTCGCGCGCGCCTTCTGGACGCCTTCCGCGCCCCGCTCGCCAGCACTCGCGTGGGCGCCCCTGTGCGTCACGAGGAGCACGTCCAAGTCGTCTCGGAGCACGAGGATAGCTCTCATGCCCGGTACTCGGACCACAGGCAACGCGCCGGCCACGATCAGGCGCCAGAGACCGCGGACTGGCACGCCCGAGTAGCTCGACGCGACTCGGAGCGGGAGCCCGCGCCCCCACCCGTGCTGAGACGGCAAAGACGTAGCAAAGACGCGCGATTCAGCCGCGTCTTCCGCGGCTCCGAGGGCCGCGCCCTGGATTCCAACTCCACCAGGCGGCGGTGCTGAGAGCGTGCGGCGACGGCCCGCACGGCGCCGCAGACGGCGGCTCGCAGCGGCCAGCCGCGGCTCGGCGGCGGTGCCGTTGCCTGGCGCGACGATCGGGCTCGCGGGGACGCTCACGCCGAGGACTCCTCGGTGGAACGTGAGAGGTTGAGTCGGGGGTCCCCGAGGCGGTGGGCGGGGGCGGCTGGCGCGGCGACGCCGATCGCCGCAGCAATGATCGCCGCACTATATATACCGTGTGCGGTAGTGCGGTGAAAACCACGGGAGGGGCGCCCTTTTCCGTTGGGGGCGTCCTCCCTCTTCGGGCTCGGAAGGCTTCGCCGCAGATGGTGTGCTGCGGCGGTAATTCGGTGATTGGCGCGGAGTTTCATCCGTTCGCCTCGTCCATCGACGCACACGGTGCTTGCGGCGAAACCGGCAAGGCCGAGTAGCGAGCGGTCTTGCCCTTGCCGGCTTGGGACGCCTGACCGGCCTTCAGGAGGGCCGAAACGTGCCGGAGCACGCTATCTGCTGAGAGGGTTATATCCTTGGCCTTCAGGAGGGCGACGATCTCGCCGGTGGCGAGCGCGGCCCCGGCGTCCCGCAGGATGGCGAGCACGGCGTCGCGGTTCCTGGCGCCGGTGGCCCGACGGGCATCGGCGAGGTCCTCGACGGAGCCAGCGAAACTGAACTTTTCCTCGCCGCTGCCCGGCGGGGTCACGGCGAGAAAGAACCGCCGAGTTTCCATGTCTTTGCCCTCGACGAACACCTCAATCCGGCGCCCAGCTTCGACGACATCGAGCATCACGACATGCTCGGCGGCCTGCCACTTCTGCGGGGGGCCGAAGATATCGGCCGAGGAGAGCGGCTGCCCGTCCGGTCGGTTCTTGCGGGAATGGTCGACGACGATCACCAGGCCGTCGATGTCCTCACAGAGCTGCACGACGACTGCGACGAGCCGGGCCTGGTCGTGCGCGCCAAGGGGATCAGCGGACGGGGAGAGAGCGGTCCACGTATCGAGCACCACCATGGTGATCCCGAGGGACCGGCAGGTGTTCCGGAGCCAGGTGATATGCTCCGGGTTCGCCAGGTCGAGATGGGGGCGGATCACGAACACGATGGCCCCGGGCTCGGGGCGCTCCGTCCAGGCACTCAGGATGTCGGCCCGGCGACCGTCAAGCCGTGCGCCGCCGTCCTCGCGCGAGACATAGAGGATCTTCGGGAAGGTCCGGACGAGGAACTTCTTGGCGACGGCGGAGCGCCGGCACGCGATCGCCAGGCAGACGTAAAGGGCGAGGAGACTCTTGAATCGCTTGGGCAAGCCGCCCCACCACACAATCCCCTTGGCGGGCAGCAGGCTTTCGATCAGCTCGGCGATCGCGGGGAACTCCCACGGATCAGCGCCATCGTGAAGCGACCAAGCCGGAGCGCCCACGGCCGGATCGCCTGAGTCCTCAGCGGACGCGGAGCGCTGCGCGTCCTTCACGGCGAGGTCGCGGACGATCTGCCGCGCCTCGGCGGCCGGGAACGGCGGCGAGCAGCGAGCCGCGAAGCCGAGGAGGATTTGTTCAACCTCGGGCGCTGTGATGCCGAGTCCGAGGAAGTGCCCAGCGATGCGCGCGGCGACGGCGTGGCGCTGACCGTCCGGGGCGCCGGCCAGGAGATCCGCCCAGTCGGTCGCCTCGCCAGGCTCTCCATCACCATTCGAGGAGCTGGCCGGCGCGAAGGCGAGCGCCAAGAGCCAGGTGGGCATCGACGCGAGCGTCGTCTCGAACAGCGGCGCGTCGGGATCGTCGCGGTACGTGGCGCCGCTCACATGCGCCGAGGGCGGCAGGAGCACATACGCGCCCGCGGCCCGCACGTCCACGCCGGGGCCGATCTTGCCGACACTATTTCGGAGCCCGGAGACCGGCGCGAAGAACAAATGTCTGCCACCACCGCCGCTCAGGACTCGCGGCGTGACGGGGAGCGCCCCGCACTGCTGCTCGAGCTCGGCGAGCGTGAGGTCGCCGCCGTGGCGCGGGTCGACGTCGAGCACTGTGCACCAGGTCGTCGGTGTCGCGATGCCGGCGCTCAGGTGGCGCGTCCACCAGCGGCGGATGATCGCCGCGACCGTCGTCGCATCGTGGAGTCCGTGCGGCACCACGGCGCCGATGGGGTGCTTCGCCGGGCGCGTGCAATCCGCCTCCCCGCAGCCGCAGCGCCCGCCGATCGGCCACCAGACAGGAAAGACGGGCACGCCGCGGCCGGCGTACTCGAGCGCCGCGGCAAGCATCGTCGCCTGGGCGCCGCCTTGCCGTGGGACGCTCACCTCCCCGCCCCCTCGTGCCCCCGCGCTCTCGCGGCCGAGCGCGCGGCCGCGAGCCGCTCCACGTCTTCGAGCAGAAAGATCCGGTAACCGCGCGCCGTCCGGAACGCGTGGAGCAGCCCCGCCCGCTCGAGCTGCCGCACGCGCTCCGCGCTGACCTGCAGGAGCTGTCCCGCCTCGCCGGCTGTCACGGGTCTCATGTCACCCCCGAGGCTAGAGGAACCTTGACATTTGTCAACGATCCATGAAAGAATCGTTAACGCAATGGCCCGCCCTCAGGCGTTAACTCGCGCCGAGTTCCTCGTCCGGTTCCTGGTGACCGACCTCGACCGACTCAGATCCCGACAGCGGACCCGACTGCTCGAGGATCTCGGTAAGTTCTGCCGGAACCCGGCGGAGGCCCTATGGGGGGAAATGGAACCGGCCCCAACGTGGGGCGACGTCCCCGCGCTTCAGCACTCAGTGCGCTGGCTTCTCGAGGGTATTCTCCTGCCGCCCCGCCGCCCTTCGGGGCCGTCTGACCTCGATCTCCTCGCGGCGGGGAAGACTGAAACGCTTGAGCGCGTTGAGGGGGCCGACATCACGATCCGGAATATCGGCGTCATCGGCCAGAGCCGCAGCCGGCACGGCTTCGTCCTGGTGCGGTCAACCCCGCGGGACATCCTCCGGCTCCTCGCCCTGGGGGTTGTAACGCGCGGCGACCGGCTTCCGGCCGTGGCCCGGTGCGGCGATCCCCACTGCCCACGGAAGTGGTTCGTCGGGCGCGGTAAGAAACGCTTCTGCGATGACAGGTGCCGGGTCCGCGTTTTCGTCCGAAGAAAGCGTGCGGCTCAGGCCAAACGGAATGGCGGGCGGGCAGGGGGACACCGACGCCGGGAGCGACCCGGCGCCTAGCCCGCGAGCGGTGATCCGGCCTCAGCACCTTCGGGATTCATCCTCAACCTGCCGCGGCCTCGCAACGGCACTGCGTCCGGCGACACGACGAAAACCTGTGGCGTCTCGACATAGGCGAGGACATCGGTGGCAGCCACATCCTGCCACCCCACGCCCGGCTCGTGGCAGCGACCACCCCGACTGTGCCCGCGCTCGCGCCCGCGGCCACCCGTCCCCGGACGTCGCCAGCTCCGCGCCGGTCACGGAAAGGGCGAAAGGCCCCCGGTAATCTGTGCGGACCCGCGGCGGCGAGGGCCGCCGCCAGGCCACACGATGGAGCCCCGCGGCCCCTCTTGCGCACGATCCCCGGTGCGCGCATAGTTCCACCACCCTGCGGCGGAGCGGCCGGCCCCCGACATCTTGTGGGCGACGGGCCGGCGGGCACAAGGCGGCCAGGCCATCTCAGAACGGGGCGCGGCCCGGGCTCGGGGTGTAGGCTGGGAGCGGAGGCCAGATGTGCTGACGATCGTGAAGGTCGAGGTCAAAGGCAACACGGAGTGGCGGTGCTTCCGCGCCCGGGGCGGGAGTTGGGTGGCGGTCTGCGATCCGCTCGGGCTCACGATCCAGGGTGAGACCTGGGCCGCCATGACAGAGAGCATCGCCGAGACGCTCAACGCCATGCTCACCGATCTGATCGCCTCGAAGGAGCTGGAGCGCTTCCTCCGCGATCGGGGATGGCAGATCACGGGTCCGCTTCCTTCGCCGCCCGCCGACTTGTGGTTCGACGTGCCGTTCACCACCAGGACAGCGGACCGTGATTCCGAGGCAGCACTTCGTTAATAAGCTCCGCGAGTTGAATTACACCTACAAGACCAAGCAGAAGCGCACGGAGCTCTGGCGCAAGCGCGGCGGGACCCATTACATCTCGATGCCGTTGAGTGACCTCCTTGAGGAGGAGTGGGTCACCTCGACGCTCCGTCAGGCGGGCCAGACCCAGGACGACATCCGGTCCTTCATCGCCGCGGCGAGAGCGTAGCGCCGGGCCCGCCCCGAAGAAGTGCCCCGCCCTCCCCGCCCTCCCACCTGGCGCCATTGGCTCGGCTGGGGGTGAGCGTGACGTTAGCCGCTGGGTTCCTAGCGCTGGCCGCGAGGGCCGTAGCGCGCTACGCGCCCCACCGCCAGCGATCCACGAGCCGCCGCACGTCCCAGGCCGGCGCCGCGACCCTCGCGGTCCCGGCGACCTTGAAGCCGAGCCCCGTCAACCCTGGGCGTGGCCGGTTGGGACCACCACCGACGTTGACAGCCTCCAGGGTCGGGACGCCGAGCCGCCGGTAGGTTCCCGTTGCCGTGAACGTGTAGCCCCGCGCGGTGACTTTGCTACGTCTTTCCCACTTCTGCCGGCACAAACGGGCACTCTCGGGCACGGTCGGGCACGGAGAAAGCGACGGCGGACGGCCCGGAGCGTGTCCCGTGAACAGTCCGCCGTTGCGAGCGAAACGCCTTGTCTGGCGCCGTATTGTCATGGCGGGCTCGACGGGAATTGAACCCGCGACCTCTGGATTGACAGTCCAGTGTGCTAACCAGGCTGCACCACGAGCCCGAGGAGTGCTCGCCCTTTATACCACGCCGCCCCCGGAGTGTCCACGAGGCCGACACTCGGCGTTTCCCTGGCGAGGCCTTCGACGCGCCGACGGTCGTGGGTCGCGCGCCCAGATCCTCCTCAGGTAGGCGAGGATTCCGCGTGCCTGTGCCTCGGGCATGACGCCGAGAAAGAAGTCGCGGGCCCGCGCGAAGGCCTCGTCCTCGCGTTCGCCTCCGCCGAGAGTCTGGCAGAGGTCCATGAGCCTGACGAGGTGCTCGTGCCTGGCCCGACGCACGGCGACGTGGCCGCAACGCTCCTTCCGGCGCGCGCCTCGGCCCGGGCGCGGACGGCTGACGCTGGCCGCGACTCGCCTAGCCGGTGTAGCCTCGCCCGCGAAGGCAAGCGCGGTAGGCCTCCGCGTAGCGGGCGTCGTTCTGCTTGGTCGCGTTCAGCCCGTAGAGCGTGCCCGCCGTGCCCCCGACGATTCCTCCGATCGCGGCTCCCTTGCCTGCGCCCTTGCCGCCCTGGGCGACCGCTCCCCCTGCGGCGCCCACGCCGGCTCCCACCACCGCGCCGATGGCCGCGTCCTTGACCACCTCAACCGTCCGGTCGCCCCGGGACCTTGCGTACTGGTTGCACGCCTCCACGTCCGCCGCGGTAGGGACCGCGGCCACGTGGCGCGCCGTCCCGGTGCGCGGGGTCGACGGGGCGCCCGGTTCATCGGAGGGTCCCCAGCTCGCCACCACGAGCCCCGTCACGAGCGCCGTGCTCGCCACCAGCGCCAAGCCGAGCGCCGTGAGCTTCCACGGGTTCCACTTCTCGTCCGTCATTTCCGGATCCTCCTCGATGGTCGTGGTCGCATCGCTTCGCTACTTCCCTCGGGTTTGCCCCCATGGTTCGAGCCGCCTCCGCGCCAGCGGGCATGATCGTCGGGGGCCTGCCGCGGCCCCCGCGCCGGCCTCGTCACGCGCGGCTGTCGCCGCGTTCCTCCTCCCCCCCGAGCGCGAGCCGCCCGAGGGTGGCCTTGAGACGCTCCGGGTCGATCGGCTTCTCGATGAAGTCGCACCTGGGAATGCCGCGGGCGCGCGCCCCCACATGGGCCCCGCCCTCGGCGCTCACGAGAACGAGCGCGATGTCTGGCACGAAGGCGCGGCAGATGCGGGCGACGTCCCACCCGTCGATCGTGAGGCCGTGAAACCGCGGGAGGTCGAGGTCGATGATCGCTCCCCCGAAGTGCGCATCCTTGACCTTGCGGATGGCCTGGATGCCGTCGGCGGCGATCTCGACGCTGAAGCCGCTCCGCGCGAGCAGGTCCCGCAGTCCTTCACGGCTATGGAGATCGTCCTCCACGATGAGGAGCGCCCCCCGCGCCGCGCCACTTCGCCTCGCCTGCTCCGCGGCTTGGAGGTTCTCCCTCACCTGCTTTTCGCGCTCCGTCGTCTCCTTCGGTTTCGAGCCCGGCTGCATATCGTCCGTACCACCCATCCCCTTAGAGCAGATGCGGTGCCAGGGTCGACCGGAGCGGGTGCGACGTCCAGAAGGACTGGATTTATCTGGACTTGCGCGGCCGGCGGCGCCGGCGCGAGCGTGCACCCGGCCGCCAGGTCCCGCGGCCGCGCGTAAGCATTACACAGCGCTGAGGTAGCGGTTACACGCACGATGAGGCAGGCGAATCGCATGAAGGTGGTCCGCGGAAGCGGCCGGGGGGCACGACGCCGGCATCCGTCCCCCTGTCCGGGGAGCGCGGGCTGCCGGCGCCGCGGCGGGGCCCTAGGCCTGGGGCGCCAGGATCCTGATGTCGAGGCGGCGGTTCTTTGCCCGTCCCTCCTGGGTATCGTTGTTGGCCACCGGGACGGCTTTGCCGAGGCCGAGCGCGTGGATGCGCCTGAGCTCGATGCCGTGCTTGTGGACGAGATGGCGGACCACCGCATCGGCCCGCTCCCGGCTCAGCCTCAGGTTGAGCCGGTCGTTGCCCACCGAGTCGGTGTGCCCCTGGAGCTCGACCACGGCGTTCGGGTCCTCCTTGAGTATCTTCACCACCTCGCCGAGCTCGTTGATGGCCTCGTCACGGAGTTCGGCCTTGCCGAAGGCGAAGTAGAGCGTCCGTGTCTCGACTGGGGCATAGCGGTTGCGGTTGGCCAGGCGCTGCGTCAGCCGGCCGTCCACGTCGCGGGCGCTCGCTGCCGCCTCGTCCGCGCCCTTCCGGGCCTCCCGCGCCACTGTCGTGGCCTCCGATGCCAGCGCGCCGGCTTCCATCACCTTGCCATCGAGTCCCTGGAGCCGCTGGCCGTGCACGTCGATGGACTGGCGAGCCTCCTCCACGCGAGTCTTGGTGTCGCGCAGCGTGGCATCCTGCTCGTCCACCCGCTGGCTGACCTGGCCCAGCCGCGCCTCGGCCTGGCCGACCTGCGTCCCGACAAAGCCCTTGGTCGCGCACGCCGTGGCCGAGAGAGCCACACCTGCACAGAGCATCAGAGAAACCACCTTGCCCGTCATCGCACTCCCTCCTTGGCATCTGGCTGGCCGTTGGACCTTCATGCGCTGCCCCGGATATCCCCGCGGCGCCTGAGCGCCTCTGGCGAGGGTGGCAGGAGCTGTGCCAGCTCTGCGGTGACGCCCTGTCCCCCGCCTGGTGTTGCGGAAGTACTTCTGGCGTCTATCTTTCCCGGGTGAGCGCCGACGGTGGATCCGGGGGAACCCCCCCGGCGTCGGGCGACAGTCTCGTAACGCTTACACGATCGGGATGTAAGGCTTACCGGAACGATCGGCCGAAGGACTCTCCGATCAGCGGGCCGATCGCGAAAGGTCTTTGGCCAAAGCCTGGGCCTTGTCGGCCAAGGTGAAGGCGCGCTGCACGTCCCGGGCCGCCATGGCTTCCCTCGCCTTGGCCAGGAAGTCTTGGATCGTGTCGAGGGTTTCCCGCTGGCCCTGGCCGAGCTTCGCTTGATCGAGCTGGCTGACGGCCTTCTCGGTGGCCTCGATGCGGCTCCTCGCTTCCCGGCTCAGTCGGATCTCCTCCTCTCCGCTCACGTGCGGGGCGAGGACCGGAGGCGCCTCCTTCCGCTGGGGGGCGGCACGGGGTGGGGCGGGCGGCGCGACAGGCGGGGGGGTGGGCGGGGGGGTGGCCGGCGGCGGAGCAGGGGCCGGCGGCGACGGGGAGGCGCCTCGCACCGAGGTGCACCCGGCCACGGCAAGAGCCAGGGCAAGAATGATCCAGCCCGGGAACACCCGGCTCATCGCAGCGGGAAGCGGCAGGTCACGATGGTCCGCCGCCCCACCTCCGAGGCGACATCGATGGTGCCGTCGTGCATCTGCACGATGCGGTAGACGATGGACAGGCCGATGCCGCTGCCGCCAGGCTTGGTCGTGTAGTAGAGGGAAAAGATCCGGTCAAGGTCCTCAGGGCGGATACCCACCCCCTCGTCGGCGATGGTGACCGTGACGTGATCGCGCCGCCGCCACGAGGTGGCGATGCTCACGGTTCCGCCCTGGGGCATCGCCTGGCAGGCGTTGACCAGGATATTGAGGAACGCCTGGCGCAGGAGATCCTCGTCGGCCGAGAGGGGCGGACAGGTCGGGTCCAGCCCGAGGTCGAAGCGCACGCCGGCCGGCTGCCACTCCGGCTCCAGCAGCGCCACGGCGGACTGGAGCAGGGCATTGACGTCCACGGCCTTGAGCGACAGCTCCTGAGGGCGAATGAACTTGAGGAAGCCCTGCACCACCAGGTCCAGCCGGCGGATCTCGCTGCCGATCACATCCAGGCTCTGCTTGACGTCGGGCGCCGAGGCGTCGAGCCGGGCCCGCGCCAGCTCCAGGTGGATCATCATGGCGTTCAGCGGGTTCTTGACCTCGTGCGCGACGCCCGAGGTCAGGCGGCCGAGGGCGGCGAGCTTGGCGGAGTAGGAGATGAGCGACTGGAGCGTCTTGATGGACTCGAGATCGCGCAGCAGCACCATGGCGCCCATGGCCTTCTGCACGTCCGCCACGAAGAACACGGACACCAGCAGCTCCCGGGGCGCCTCGTCCACGGCCAGCGTGATGGTAGCGTTGCGGACATCCTCGCGGTCGGCGAAGGCCCGCTCCAGCACCGCGCGGAGGGCGTGCCCCGGAGGGAGCAACTCCTCGGGCCGCGCGCCCCTGGCCTCCGCCAGCGGACGCCCCACCACGGCCTCGGTGGCCTTGTTGTAGAAGAGCACGCGCCGGTCCGGCGTGAAGAAGATGATGCCGTCCTCGAGGATCTCCACGACGTGCTGCAGGTGGGCCTTCTCCGACAGGCTCTTCACGCGGTCGGAGCGGAGCTGCTCGCTGAGGAGCTGGAGCTGGGCGGAGAGCTCTCCCAGCTCGTCCGTGCGCCCCCCCCCGCCCGCGGCGGGTGCCTCCAGCTCGCCCCGGCGGAGCCGGTCCACGTCCCGCGCGAGCTGGCCGACGGGTCTGAGAACGAGGTTGACGAGGAAGAGCGCCAGCAGCCAGGCCACGGGCAGCGCGAGCCCGGCCAGGGCCAGCGTCTGGGTGACGGCCGCGGAGAGTTCCCGGCCCAGGAGGGTCGTGGAGACGCCGATCCGGATCGCGCCGAAGGGCGCGCCGTTAAGCGTCACGGGCAGCACCGCCTCGTAGGTCTGCCCTCGGGCGTAGAGCAGGTAGACGCGGCGCAGCGGGTCCAGCGTGAGCAGCGTTCTGAGGTCCGGTCGGGAGACGGCGGCGCCTCCCTCCTTCTGGCGCTCGCTGTGGACGATGATCGCCCCGTCCTGGTCGGCGATCAGCGCGTAGAGCAGGTGCGGCGAGTAGCCGACGCTGGCCTCCACGAGGCTCCGGAGATCACGGTCCCGCCGTAGCACCTCGCGCGGTCCCCCGCCCCGCCGCGCCGCCAGGGCCCGGCCGCTCTGGGCATAGATCTGCTTGGCCACGAGGTCGGCCTGGCGGCGGGACTCCTCCACCACCACGCGAGTCAGCTGCGCCAGATGGACGAACGTGGTCGTGGCGACCACGCCCAGCGCCAGCAGCGTGACGGCGAGGGCTTCCTTGGTCTTGAGGCTCCAGGACATCTCACGGGCCGTAGCGGTTCAGCTTGTTGTGGAGCGTCTTCAGGCTGATGCCCAGCAGCTGGGCCGCGCGCGTCTTGTTGTTGTTCACGGCGGCGAGCGTCTTGAGGATGGCCTCGCGCTCGAGATCACGGAGCCGCACGCCCGCGGGGACCTCGCCCCCCGGGCCCGCGGCCGGAGGGACGGCGCCCGCCGGCTCGGGCTCGCGCGCCGGCCGCTCGCCGAGTCCGGCAGGCAGGTGCGCGGCGGCGATCAGCTCCCCCGGACAGGCGATCAGGGCGCGCTCCACGATGTTCCGCAGCTCCCGGACGTTGCCCGGCCAGTCGTGGGCGGTGAGGACGCTCAGGGCGGCGTCGTCCACGCCGCGGACCTTGCGGTCGTACTTCGCGTCGAACTCCTCGAGGAAGGCCTGGATCAGGAGCGGGATGTCCTCCTTCCGGTCGCGCAGCGGCGGCAGCGGGATGGCGAAGACGTTCAGCCGGTAGTAGAGGTCCTCGCGGAACTTGCCGTCCTGGATCGCCTTCGCGGGATCCTTGTTGGTGGCGGCCAGCACGCGGACGTCCACGCGGATCTCGGCCTTGCCGCCCACGCGCTTCACGCTGCCGTCCTCCAGGATGCGGAGGAACTTCGCCTGGAGCGACGGCGACATCTCGCCGATCTCGTCGAGGAAGATCGTCCCCTGGTGTGCCAGCTCGAAGCAGCCGACCCGCCGCTCGAGCGCGCCCGTGAAGGCCCCCTTCTCGTGGCCGAAGATCTCGCTCTCGAGGAGGGTCTCGGGGATGGCCGCGCAGTTGACCGCCACGAATGGCCCGTCATGGCGCGGTCCGAGCTCGTGGAGCGTGCGCGCCGCCAGCTCCTTGCCCGTGCCGCTCTCGCCGAAGATGAGCACGGGCGCGGAGGTCGGCGCCGCGAGGTCGATGAGCCGGTACACCTCCTGCATCGCGCGGCTGGTGCCGACGAGCCGCCCGTGCCCCCAGACATCCTTGACGCGGCGCCGGAGCACGCTCACCTCGCGCAGGGCCGCCCCCTTCTCCAGTGCCTTCTGGATGAGCAGGCGAAGGCGGTTGGTGTCCACGGGCTTGGTCAGGTAGTCGTAGGCCCCGTCCTTCGTGGCTCCCACGGCGGTCTCGATGGTTCCGTGCCCGGTGAGGATGATGACCATGGCGAAGGGGACTTCCGCCTGCAGGGCCTTGAGCAACGCGAGCCCGTCGAGCTTCGGCATGACGAGGTCGGTGATGACCACCGCGGGGCGAGAGGCCACGGCCTTGTCGAGCGCCTCCTGCCCGTCGGCGGCCTCTTCGGGCTCGTACCCCCACGCTTGGAGCAGCGCGCTGAGCCCCTTGCGAGAGGCCTCCTGGTCGTCGGCAACGAGGATGCGATGAGCCATGGCTCCTCCTGGGTTGCTTCATGGTACCGCGATTGCGCCGCCGAGGTTGTACCTTGACACTCCGGCTCAGGGTCCTTAGCATCCGCCCCGTGGACTGGCTGGCCTTCCTCGACGCGACAGCCCAGGCCGATCTCGTCCGGCGGGGAGAGGTCACGCCGCTGGAGCTGGTGGAGGCGGCCATCACCCGCATCGAGCGGCTGAACCCGCGGCTGAACGCGGTGGTGACACCCATGCACGACCTGGCGCGCCGCGCGGCACAGGCGCCCCCCACCGGTGGCGCCTTCCCGGGCGTGCCGTTCCTGCTCAAGGACCTCGGCGCCGAGTACGCCGGTGTCGGCTTCACCGAGGGATCGGCGTTCCTGGCCGGGCAGTATATCCCCGCCGAGGACAGCACGCTCGTCGTCCGCCTGAAGCGGGCCGGCCTCATCGTGCTGGGCAAGACCAACACGCCGGAGTTCGGGATCCTGCCGACCACCGAGCCCCGGCTCTTCGGGCCCGCGCGGAACCCCTGGGACACGGGCCGGAGCACGGGCGGCTCGTCCGGCGGGTCGGCCGCCGCCGTGGCGGCCGGGCTCGTCCCGATGGCGCATGCCAACGACGGCGGGGGCTCCATCCGCATCCCGGCCTCCTGCTGTGGGCTCTTCGGGCTCAAGCCCACGCGCGCCCGCAATCCGCTGGGTCCCCACTACGGCGACCTCTTCAGCGGGCTCGTGGTCGAGCACGCGGTGACGCGCTCCGTGAGGGACAGCGCGGCGCTGCTGGACGCCACAGCCGGGCCGGAGGCGGGCGATCCCTACTGGGCCCCGCCGCCGGCCCGGCCCTTCCTGGACGAGGTCGGCGCCGATCCCGGACGGCTGCGCATCGCCTTCACCACTCACGCGGCGAGCGGCGTGCCCATCCACGCCGACTGCGTCCTGGCGGTGCAGGAGACGGCGCGGCTCTGCGAGAGCCTCGGGCATGAGCTGATCGAGGCGGCGCCCGTCGTGGACGGCGAGGAGTTCTCGCGCGCCTTCATCACGCTCTGGTCCTCGGGCTGCGCCTGGACCATCGACGACTGGGCGCGCCGGACCGGCCGGCTGCCACGTCCCGAGGAGTTCGAGCCGCTGACCTGGATGCTCTCCGAGTCGGGGCGCGCGAACAGCGCGGCCGCCTATCTCCTCGCCCTGCAGGACCTCCAGCGCGTGACGCGCGAGGTCGCCCGCTTCTTCGAGCGGCACCATTGCTGGCTCACGCCGACCGTGGCCGAGCCGCCGCTGCCGCTGGGCTCCTTCGACCCGACGCCGGAGGATCCCCTCAACGGCCTCCGCCGTTCCGCCGCCTTCGTGCCCTTCACGCCCATCGCCAACGTGACGGGCCAGCCAGCGATGTCGGTGCCCCTGTCCTGGAACGCCGGCGGGCTGCCGGTGGGGGTGCACTTCGTGGGACGCTTCGGCGATGAGGCGACCCTGTTCCGCCTCGCCGCCCAGCTCGAGGCCGCCCGGCCCTGGGCCCACCGCTGCCCCCCTACCGGGGTTGCCTGACAGCGACTGACGAAGTGCGGGAGAACGATCGAGCGAGGTATTCCGGCGGGGGCGGGCGGGCGACAGCCCGGGTGCCCGCCCCAGGTGAAGGAGCCTCATCATGACCGACACGATCCAGCGTGTGGACTACTTCTACGCCCTCGTGCCCGACAAGCCCGGGGAGGCCGCGCGGATGCTCGCCGTGCTCCGGGGGGCAGGCGTCAACCTGCTGGCCTTCTCCGGCTTCCCCGAGGGGCGGCGCGGGCAGCTCGACTTCGTCCCGGCCGATGCTGGCGCCTTCCGCAAGGCCGCGAAGAAGGCCGGCTGGAAGCTCACGGGACCCAAGCGCGCCTTCCTGCTCCAGGGAGAGGACCGGGTGGGGGCCGTGGCCGAGACACTCGGCAAGCTCGCCGAGGCCAGGATCAACGTGACGGCCATCGACGCCCTCTGCGCCGGGGCAGGCCGCTACGGCGCCATCCTCTGGGTCACGCAGCGCGACGTCGCCCGCGCGGCGAAGGTGATGGGCGCATGAGGGGCCGGCTGGAACGGCTGCTCCCGGCGGGCGCCCTCGCCCTCGGTCTCCTGCTCGGCGAGGGTCCGCTGGCCGCCCACACGCCCGCCGAGGGCGTCGCGGACCGCGTCGCACTCGACAACGAGACCCGGCATCCACATCAACGCCGAGCCCGAGATGGCCATCGTCTCGGAGGGAGAGCTGACGCTGGTCACCCGGAACGGCAAGCAGGTGTACGGGCCGGGCATGGTCGTGTGGCTTCCGCCGATGACGGGCCATGAGGCGCGGAACGAGAGCCAGCGCCCGGTGCGACTGCACGCCCTGGGCCTCAAGCGCTGCGAGTAGCCCCCGGGCGCCGGGGGATCAGCCCGCCCCCAGCACCTCATGGACCACCCGCTGCATCTCGTCCAGGGCGAAGGGCTTGGCGAGAGCCACGACGCCCGCCGCCTCGATGAACTCTCGCGTCTCCCTCGTCAGGGCGTCGCCGGTCATCAGGATGAAGCGCCGGGTGAGCTCCGGGCGTTCCGCCTGCAGCCTGCGGTAGAGCCCGGGGCCGTCGAGCCCGGGCATGCGCGCGTCGCTGATGATGACGTCGTAGCTGCGCTGACCCAGCGCCTCGAGGGCGGCAAGTCCGTCCTGCGCCGCTTCCGCGCGGTGCCCATCGGCCGAGAGGAGATCGACCACCAGGTTCCTCACGTCAGCTTCGTCGTCCACCACGAGGATCGCCCGTGGTCCCGCCTGCGGGGCCAGTTCGCTTGCAGGCGCGGGTACGGCGACCGTCCCGACCCGGCCTGCGGGAAGATCCATCGTGAACGCGGCCCCGCGCCCCGGCTCGCTCGTCACCGTCAGCGTGCCGCCGTGGCCCTCGACGATCCCTCGGCAGATGGGCAGCCCGAGGCCGGTTCCCTCCCCCGCCTCCTTGGTGGTGAAGAACGGCTCGAAGATCCTCGCCAGGACGTCGGCGGCGATCCCGGGGGCCGGTGTCGGCCACCTCGAGCACGACCCGCTCCCCACCCCGGCCAGCCCGGGTCGCGAGCACGAGATGTTTCGGCCCCGGCTGCTTCCGCATGGCCTGCTGGGCGTTGGTGATCAGGTTGACCAGCACCTGGTGGAGCTGGTGCGGGTCGGCCCAGAGCAGCGGCAGGTCCCGCGCCAGATCCAGCCGCACCTCGATCCCGACGGTCCGCAACTGGTAGCCGAGGAGCTCGACGGCCTCGTGCACGAGCTGGTTGAGCGCCGTCGCCTTTAGCTCGGGCGGATACTGGCGCGCCAGCGACAGGAAGTTCCTCACGATGCGCGCGCAGCGTTCTGCGGCCTGGCCGATCTTCTCCACCCGCGCCGCCAGAGGGCCCTGGGCCACGGCCAGCCGCAGCAGGTCCGCCTGCCCCTTGACCACCGACAGGGGGTTGTTCAGCTCGTGGGCCACCCCGGCCAGGAGCATGCCCATGGTGGCGATCTTCTCCGTCTGCACGAGCTGCTGCGTCCGCTCCTGGACCTGCGTCTCGAGCGTGCGAGCGTACCCCTCGATGACCCGCTGGGACTCCGCGAGCTGCCCGCTGAGGCGCACGAGGTCGTCCAGCGTGGAGAAGAGGAGCTCGATCATCTGCTGCTTGTCGGGATTGATGACGACCTGCTGCCCGCCGGAGCCGAGGGTGATCTCGACGTCGAGCCGGCCGCCCTGGCGCAGCTCGAGATGGGAGAAGATCCGCTGGAAGCGCTCCAGGAGCTGCTCGTCCTCGAACGGCTTGGTGATGAAGTTATCCGCCCCGCACTGGAACCCCTTGATGATGTCGGTGGGCGCGTGTCGCTCGGTGAGCAGCACGAAGGGGATCCGCCTCAACGCCTCCGCCGACTTCAGCGCCCGGCAGAGCTCATAACCGTCCATCCCGGGCATCGCGATGTCGGAGACGATCAGGTCTGGCCGCGAGAGCCCCGCGCGCTCGAGGGCCTCCCGACCGTTGGAGGCAACGTCGACCCGGTACCCCGCCCCCTCGAGGAGGAGCCGAAGCCGCACCGCCTGCGTACGGCTGTCCTCCGCCACCAGAATCGTCCGCTCCATGGTCGCCTGTCTCCCTCCTGGGTTCGCGTCGGAAGAGACGCGACACCCGGCCGTCGTCGTCGGAAACCGGTCGCGCGTGCGTGGTGGGCGCGGAGCATCTGCCGCGCGCGAGCTTCTGGCTCCGCGCAGCCAGTTCTGGTGCCGACGCCCGAGATTCCCCCGTACACAGGCCTGCTTCAGACAGGCAATCGGCTAGACTCAAGTGCCTCAGATGTACTAGTATTCCACCCCAAAGATACTATCTCAGAACGTTAGTATGTCAAACGTCTCGTATTGCGAGGCCTCCGCGGGGCGCGGGTAGGCGAGCGCCGGGAGGACGGGGTGCCCGACCAAACGATCCTGGTGGTGGAGGACGAGGCCGACCTGCGCGACGTGCTCCGGGAGCATCTCTCGGCCCTGGGCTACCGCGTGGTCACGGCGGAGTCGGCGGAAACGGCGCTCGGCGCGGTGGAGGTGGCGCCGCCCGACCTGGTGCTCACCGACGTCAACATGGGGGCGATGAGCGGCCTCGAGCTCACGGCCCGGCTCAAGAGGGATCACCGGTCTCAACTTACTCCCGTCGTCCTCCTGACGAGCCAGTCGGATCTGGACGCGCGTGTGGCTGGGCTCGAGGCGGGCGCCGACGATTTCTTCTCCAAGCCGGTTGAGCTGCTCGAGCTGCGCACCCGCGTGGACACCTTGCTGCGCGTGAAGGCGCTGGTGGACCAGCTGGAGCGTGCGGCGCTCCTCGTCACGACGCTCGGCGCGACCATCGAGTCCCGGGACCCCTACACGGGCGGTCACTGCGAGCGCCTCGGCCGCTACGGGGTCGCCCTGGGGCAAGCGCTCGGCGCGGACGAGGCGACGATCGAGGCGCTCCGGCTCGGCGGATTCCTGCACGACCTCGGAAAGATCGCGGTGCCGGACGGGATCCTCCTGAAGGCCGGCCGTCTGGAGGCCGCCGAGCGGGAGCGCATCCAGACGCATTCCGCCGTGGGTGCGGACCTCGTCCGCGGGCTCCGCACGCTCGACAGCGTCCGGCCGATCATCCGCCATCATCACGAGCGCTGGGGCGGCTCCGGCTACCCGGATGGGCTCCGCGGCGACTCGATCCCCTTCGGCGCCCGGATCATGGCGGTCGTCGACGTCTACGACGCCCTCCGGACGGCTCGCCCATACAAGCCCTCGTTCTCCGAGACCCAGACGGTGGAGATCCTGCGCCGCGAGACCGACGCCGGGGCCTGGGACCCCCGCGTCACCGACACGTTCGTCGAGGCGCTCCGTCACGGGCTCACGCGAGAGCCATGACCAGGCAGGGTCCGGGGCCAAGATCCGCCGTCGGGCACCGCGTGAGTGCTCGGATCAGGGGACACGGACTCCGGACTCAGCTCATCGTCCTGGCGTGCGCCGTCGTCCTGCCGATGCTCCTCTTCACGGGCGTCGTGGTCTGGGTCCACGCCCGGGACGCGCGGGATGCCGTCGAGACCGCGCTGCGCGCCGGGGGCCAGACCCTCGCCCTCTCGGTGGACGCTCAGCTGTCGAGCTACACCGCCGCGCTGGAAACGCTGGCCATCTCGGCCGCCCTCGACAGCGGCGACCTCGCGCGCTTCTACCGCGCCGCCGTGCGCGCTCGCGCCGCAAGTCCCGACTGGGTGACGGTCGCCCTCGCCGATCCCTCGGGCCGGCTGGTCCTCGACGTCCTGCATCCGTTCGAGGAGCAGCTGCCGCCTGCCGAGAACCCGGAGGTCCTCCGCCGCGTGTTCGAGACCGGTCGACCCGCCGTCTCCGATCTCTTCGTCGGGACGGGCAGCGGCGAGCGGATCATCTGGGTCGCGGTCCCGGTGACCAGCGACGGCCAGATCCGCTATGTCCTCACGGCCGCCGTCCGCGCATCGAGCCTGTCTGACTCCATCGCCCGCCGGCCGCTCCCGCCGGGCTGGACGGCCGCGATCCTCGACCGGCGCCACGTGACGGTTGCGAGGACTGGCAGGCTGCCCGAGCTCCCGGGCGAGCCGGCAACGCCGGAGCGCATCCGGAAGATCACGACGGCGGGCGAGGGCTCGTTCCTCGACACGACGCCCGAGGGGGGCCGTGTCTACACGGCGGTCACCCATTCGCCACGGGTGGGCTGGACGGTGCTGCTCGACGTCCCGGTGGAGGCGGTCCACGCGCCGATCCGGCGCTCCCTCGTCGGGCTGGGAGGCGGAGGGCTCGTGGTGGCGCTGGTCGCCGTGCTCCTGGCCCCGCTCGTGGGCCGCCGGATCGCCGGGAGCATCGCGTCCCTCTCCGACGCCGCCGCGGCCCTCGGGCGGGGCGAGGCGATCCGCCGGCCGCCGTCCTCGGTCCTCGAGGTCGAACAGGTGGCCCGCTCGCTCGAGGCGGCGGCGGCCGAGCGGAGCCGGGCTGAGGCATCGCTCAGGGAGAACGAGCGCTTCTACAGGTCGCTCATGGAGAACGCCCTCGACATGGTGACGGTTGTCGATGCCACCGGGCGGGTTGTCTACGACAGCCCCGCCGTCACGCGCATCCTCGGCCTGACCCCCGACGAACGGATCGGCCAGCCGGCCCTGGACCTGGTTCATCCGGACGACCGTCCCGGGGTGGCGGCGCGGATCGCGGAGGGGTTCCGGGTGCCGGGGACGCCGCACGCGATGCAGCTCCGGGTCCGGCACCAAGACGGCTCCTGGCGGCGACTCGATTCGATCGGCCAGGTGTTTGTCGACCACACTGGCGCCGCGCTCGCTGTCGTCAACTCGCGAGACGTGACCGACCAGCGGCGGGCCCAGGAGGAGATCGCGCTTCAGGCGAGCGCGCTCAATGCCGCGGCCAACGCCATCGTCATCACCGACCGGGAGGCCCGGATCGTGTGGGTCAACGAGGCGTTCACGCGCATGACGGGCTACCCGGCGGCCGAGGCGCTCGGCCAGACCACTCGCCTGCTGAGGTCAGGACAGCACGACCATGCCTTCTACGGCCGGCTGTGGGAGGCCGTGCTCTCGGGCGCGGCGTGGCGGGGCGAGCTCGTCAACCGGCGGCACGACGGCACCCTCTACACCGAGGAGCAGGTGATCACGCCGGTGCGCGCCGGGGGCGGCGAGATCACCCACTTCATCGCGGTGAAGCAGGACATCTCCGAGCGCAAGCGGATGGACGAGGAGCTCAGGCAGCAGCGCGAGGCCCTCTACCAGACGGAGAAGCTGGCCGGCATGGGCCAGCTCCTCGCGGGCGTCGCCCACGAGCTGAACAGCCCGCTGACGGTGGTGACCGGGCGCGCGGCGATGCTCCGGGACGCGCTCCAGGGCGGAGCGCTCGGACCCTCGGCGCAGAAGCTGGCGGCCGCAGCCGAGCGCTGCGCGCGCATCGTCAAGAACTTCGTCGCGCTGGCGCGCCAGCGCCCGCCGGCGCGGCAGGAGGTCAGCCTCAACCAGGTCGTCAGCGAGGCCGTCGAGCTGGTCGCCTATGCGCTGCGCGTGGACGACGTCTCCGTGACACTCGACCTCGACCCGGCCCTGCCGCCAGCCTGGGGCGATGCCCACCAGCTCCACCAGCTGGTCGTCAACGTGGTGACGAACGCCCACCACGCGATGCGCGAGACCCCGTCGCCGCGCCGGCTCAGGCTGACCACGCGCACCCAGGCCGGCGGGCAGCGCCTGCGCCTCGAGGTGGCGGACAGCGGGCCGGGCGTCCCGGACGACATCCGCGAACGGATCTTCGAGCCGTTCTTCACCACGAAGCCGGTGGGCCAGGGAACGGGACTCGGCCTGTCCCTTTGCCAGGGCATCGCCGAGAGCCACGACGGCACCATCGGCGTCACGAGCGCTCCCGGGCAGGGCGCGACCTTTGTCGTCGAGCTGCCAACCGCAGCGGCGCCGGAGCCGGCCGGGGAGCCCCGCGAGACGACGCCGAGTGAACCGGAGCGGCGCGGGGTCATCCTGGTCGTGGACGACGAGACGGAGGTGGGGGCCCTGCTTGCGGAGCTCCTGACCTCCAAGGGGCACAAGGTGGACACGGCGACGGACGGCCTCGACGCGCTCGAGAAGCTCGGCCGGCGCGCCTACGACCTCATCCTCAGCGACATCAAGATGCCGAGGCTCGACGGCCCGGGTCTCTACCGTGAGCTCGAGCGACTCCACCCGCACCTGGTGGCGCGCACCGTCTTCCTCACCGGCGACACGCTGAGCCGGGAGGTGTCCGAGTTCCTCGAGGTAACGGGACGACCGAGCGTCAGCAAGCCCTTCGATCTGGACCAGATCTTCCGGACCGTGACCCTCGCGCTCCCCCGGAACTGAGCCGAGCCAGGGTCATCTCGGGCGTCCCCCGGCAGGTTCGCGCCGCCTCCCGGCCTGCCGTGGATTGTCAGTGGAAGCTCTCACTCCTTGTCGGAGGGCAGTGCCCGGCTGTCGGGGATCTCGGTGCAGAGTCGGTCCGCCCGCCGGTGCACTGGAAGGGCGGGCCCTTGGGGGCGATCCAGAGACGCAACAGAACAAGGGCTTGCAGCGCGTCCGGGCGCATCGTGCTCCTGGGCCCAGGCGTCTGGCACAGGGCTTGCGGTCGAGTTGACCCGGACCCCGCGGCGGCACGGCGGGGACCCCACGGCGAGCCCACAGGAGGAATACGATGGCCGCGAACCTGCAGGAACTGCTGGCGACAATGGTGCAACGCGGGGCCTCGGATCTGCACCTCAGCTGCGGGACGTATCCCCAGATCCGATTGAACGGGAACCTCGAGGCGCTGGAGCAGTTCGAGACGCTCATGCCGGGCGACACGCAGCGCCTGATGTACAGCGTGCTCACCGAAGAGCAGCAGCGGCGCTTCGAGGAGGAGAACGAACTGGACCTGTCCTTCGGCGTGGAGGGCCTCGCGCGCTTCCGCTGCAACGTCTACCGGCAGCGGGGCGCGGTCTGCGCCGCGATGCGGGTGATTCCCTATGCGGTGCGCACCTTCGAGGAGCTTCAGCTGCCCGCCATCGTCCAGCAGCTCGCCGAGCGGCACAGGGGCCTCGTCCTCGTGACGGGCCCCACGGGCTCGGGGAAGTCGACGACCCTGGCCGCCATGATCGACCGCATCAACTCGAGGCGGCGAGCCCACATCGTCACCATCGAGGACCCAATCGAGTTCGTCCACCAGCACAAGAAGTCGCTGGTCCACCAGCGCGAGATCTTCTCGGACACCCACTCGTTCCCGAAGGCCCTCAAGGCCATCCTCCGGCAGGACCCCGACGTGGTCCTGGTGGGCGAGATGCGGGACCTGGAGACGATCCAGGCGGCCCTGACCGTGGCCGAGACCGGCCATCTGACGTTCGGGACCCTGCACACCAACTCCTGCGCGCAGACCATCAACCGCATCATCGACGTCTTCCCGACGGCGCAGCAGGGTCAGGTCCGTGCGCAGCTCTCCCTGGTCCTGGAGGGCGTGCTCTCGCAGACCCTGATCCCCACCGCCGACGGGCGCGGGCGGGCCATGGCGATGGAGATCATGGTGCCGACCCCCGCCATCCGGAACCTCATCCGCGAGGAGAAGATCCACCAGATCTACTCGATGCTCCAGTCCGGCCAGCGGTTCGGCATGCAGACCATGAGCCAGTCGCTGGCGGAGCTGGTGCGCTCGGGGAAGGTCGAAAGGGACGAGGCCCTCAGCCGGGCCGCGCTTCCGGATGAGGTGACGGCGCTGCTGGGCGGCGCCGGGCGGGCGGGGCCGCCGGGCGCCCGCCGCTGATCTCAGCGGTTCGCTGACAGGCGCCGCCGGGTGGGGCCGGGGGCCCTCCCCGCGGGACCGTGGCTTCTGCGCGATGCCGGAGCCGAAGACGTCGGTGTCGTGGCTGCGTATGAACCGTTGCCGCGGGTGGCGACTCAGCGTGTTCCGCGGGGAGGGCCCCCGGCCTCCATCCGGCGCGGGTCCCATGGCCGCCCCGGCTCACCATCCAGCGGAGTTCCCCCCTCCCGACACCTCCCGGGACTGAGCCATGTTAGGCTGTCCGGGGCGAGCTCGACCCCGGAGAGGCTGACATGAACATCACGGTGCTCGACGACTACCAGGACACGATCCGGACGCTCGCGTGCTTCGGCAAGGTGACGGGCCACCACGTCACGATCTGGACCGACCACACCAAGGACCTCGACGCGCTGGCCGCACGGCTCAAGGACACCGAGGCCCTGGCGCTGATCCGCGAGCGCACGCCGATCCGCGCGCCCCTGCTGGAGCGCCTCGACAAGCTCCGGCTGATCAGCCAGATGAGCGTGTACCCGCACATCGACGTCGAGGCCTGCACCCGCCGCGGCGTGATCGTGTCCTCCTACATGGCGCCGGGCCGTCCGTCCTATGCGACGGCCGAGCTGACCTGGGGGCTGATCCTCGCCTCGGTCCGGCGCATTCCCCAGGAGATGGCCGCGCTCCGCGCAGGGACGTGGCAGGCCTACCCGGTCGGGACGGGCCTGCGGGGGAAGACGCTCGGCATCTACGGCTACGGCCGGATCGGAGGCGTCGTGGCCGGT
This sequence comes from Candidatus Rokuibacteriota bacterium, assembly GCA_016188005.1. NCBI lineage: Bacteria > Candidatus Rokuibacteriota > Candidatus Rokuibacteriota bacterium. The sequence goes on from JACPIQ010000061.1 coordinate 30,842, forward strand.
TACGGCCGGGCCTTCGGCATGCAGGTCCTGGTGTGGGGAGGCGAGGGGTCGCTGGCCAGGGCGCGCGAGGACGGTTACGCGGTGGCGCGGAGCCGGGAGGCGCTCTTCGAGGAGTCCGACGTCCTGTCGCTCCACGTGCGGCTGCTCGAGGCCACCCGCGGCATGGTCACGGCGGCCGATCTCGGGCGGATGAAGCCGACGGGGCTCCTCGTCAACACCAGCCGGGCCGGGCTCATCGCGCCGGGAGCGCTCGAGGCCGCTCTGCGCGCCGGGCGGCCGGGCCTGGCCGCGGTGGACGTCTTCGAGGACGAGCCGGTCCTGGGCGCCCGCCATCCGCTCCTCTCCATGGACAGCGTGGTCTCGACGCCGCATCTCGGCTACGTGGAGCGCGACCAGCTCGAGATCATGTGCAGCATGATCTTCGACCAGATGCTCGCCTACGCCGGCGGCAGGCCCATCAACGTCGTGAACCCCGACGTGCTGCGGCGCTGACCCGGAGACCCCGCTCGGGGATGCGCATCGAGATCATCTGCACGGGCGATGAGGTCCTCACGGGGAAGATCGTCAACAGCAACTTCTCGTACATGAGCCAGAGGCTCGAGGACGTCGGGCTCGCGGTCCGCTGGGGCACAACGGTCGGCGACGATCGGGAGAGCCTGCTGCGGGCCTTCCAGCTGGCGGGGGAGCGGGCCGACGCGGTCATCGTCAACGGGGGCCTGGGGCCCACGGTGGACGACCTGTCCCAGGAAGTCGCGGCCCAGGCCGCGGACGTCTCACTCGTCCTCGACGAGGCGTGGCTCGGGCGCATGGAGGAGTTCTTTCGCCGGCGCAGCCGCGTGATGCCGCCCAACAACCGGAAGCAGGCCATGCTCCCCGCCAGCGCGGAGATGCTCGACAACCCCATCGGGACCGCCTGCGGCTTCGCGCTCGACATCGGCCGGGCCCGCTTCTTCTTCACCCCCGGGGTGCCGCGCGAGCTCCGCCGGATGCTCGAGGAGCAGGTCATCCCGCGACTGCTCGCGCGCAGCGGCCTGCAGACGGCCATCGTGTTGAAGCGGTTCCACTCCTACGGGCTGGGCGAATCGCATGTCGATACCCTGCTGGCCGGCGTGGAGGCGCTCATCCCCGACGGGAGCGTGAAGCTCGGCTTCCGGGCCCATTACCCACAGCTCGAGACCAAGCTCACCGTGCGCGGCGCCGACATGGACGACATCCGGAGGAAGCTCGACCCCGTGGAACGGGAAGTGCGCAAGCGGCTCGGCAACTTCATCCTGGCGGAGGACGATCAGACGCTGGAGGGGGTCGTCCTGGCGGAGCTCACGAGGCGCCGGGCCTCGCTGTCGATCGCGGAGACCTTCACCGGTGGGCAGATCGCCGGACGCATCGCCCACCTCCCGGAGGCGGAACGGGTCTTTCGCCGCGGCGTGGTCGCGCGGGACCTGACCGAGTTGTGCTCGGCCGTCGGCCTCGACGGCGCTGCGCTGCCGGGTGCCATCACCCGCGAGACGGCCGAGGCCGTGGCGCGCGCCGCGCGGCGTCACACCGGTTCCACCCATGCCCTGGCGGTGCTCATCGATCTCGACGAGGGCGCGGACCGGTTCGACCTCGGGGGCACCATCTGCCTGGCCATCGCAACCGAGCAGGACGTCGCCTCTCGGCGCAGTCGCATCCTCGGCGGGCGCGAGTGGGTGCGACTGGGCGCCGTGGAGCTGGGGCTGGACTGCCTTCGCCGCCATCTCAAGGACTTGCCGGTGACCGAGCGGATCGACTTCGAGAAAACCTGAGGGCGGGGTCAGGTCTTGCAATCGCACATTGTCGTAATGCAAGACCTGACCCCCGGCCCGTTCGACGGCCGACGACTCCGCACCGCGCTGCTCGGGCTCCTCCTGGCCCTGACCTGGAGCGCTCCGGCGAGCGGGCAGGCGGCCGGCGGCGGCGACCTCGCGGCCGAGGCACAGCGCCTGAACGAGGAGGGCGTCAGGCTCTATCGGGCGGGCGATCTCGGCGGCGCCGCGGAGGCGCTGCGCCGCGCCGTCTCGCTCACCGAGCAGGCGCTGGGGCCCGCTCACCGGGCGCTGGCTACCCCGCTGAGCAATCTTGCCCTGGTGCTCACGGCCGCCGCGGAGTACGCGGCGGCGCGCCCCCTGTACGAGCGGGCGCTCGCCATCGACGAGGCGACCCACGGGCCCGATCACCCAGGGGTCGCCACGGATCTCAACAACCTCGCCGGGCTCCTCCGGGCCACCGGCGACCTCGCGGGCGCGCGGGCCGGCTACGAGCGCGCGCTCGCGATCAACGAGCAGGCCCTCGGGCCAGCGCATCCCGACCTGGGCTCGGCGCTCAATAACCTGGCCCTGGTGCTCAAGGAGGCCGGCGAGCACGCCCGGGCCCGAGCGCTCTACGAGCGGGCGCTCGCGATCAAGGAGCAGGCGCTCGGCCCCGGCCATCCCGACGTCGCCGACGCGCTCAACAACCTGGCCGCCCTCCTCGAGGCCACCGCCGACTTCGACGAGGCGCGGGCGCTCCACGAGCGCGCGCTCCGCGTCAAGGAGCGGGCGCTCGGCCCCGGCCATCCCGACGTCGCGGTGAGCCTCAATAACCTGGCCGCGCTTCTCGCAGCCGTCGGCGAGCATGCCGGGGCCCGGCCCCTGCTCGAGCGCGCGCTCCGCATCCAGGAGGCCGCCCTCGGGCCCGCGCATCCCCTCGTCGCCGCGAGCCTTCTGAATCTGGCCGGCCTCGTGCGCGTCACGGGTGACTACGCCGCGGCCCGGGCGCTCTCCGAGCGGGCGCTCCGCATCCAGGAGGACGCCTTCGGCGCCGATCATCCGCGCGTCGGCGGCGGTCTCGGCATCCTCGCCTCGCTGCTCGAGGCCATGGGCCAGGTGGCGGAAGCCCGGGCGCTCCACGAGCGGGTGCTCGCGATCACGGAGGGCTGGCTCGGGCCTGACCACCTCGACGTGGCCGCCGCGCTCGGCAACCTCGCCGTGCTCCTCCGGGGAGCCGGCGACCTGGCCGCCGCCCGGCCACTGCTCGACCGGGCTCTGGCCATCTCCGAGCGCCGGCTCGGGCCTGAGCACCCGGATGTCGCGCTGGGCCTCAACAACCTCGCCGCCCTCCTCCACTCGGCACGGGATCTGGGCGCAGCCCGGCCGCTCTACGAGCGCGCGCTGGGCATCCGGGAGCGCGTCCTCGGGCCTGAGCACCCCGACGTGGCCACGAGCCTGGCCAACCTGGGAGCGCTGGAGCAGGCGACGGGCGACACGACGCGGGCACGCCTGCTCTACGAGCGCGCCGTCGCCATCTGGGAGCGCGCGCTGGGGCCGGCGCATCCGGATGTGGCGGCGGGCTTACGCCCCCTGGCGGCGCTACGGCAGTTCATGGGCGATCTCCACGGCGCCCGGCCCCTCTGGGAGCGTGCGCGGCGGATCGAGGGGGCGGCCGCCAGGAACAACCTCGAGCTGGGCGACGAGGCGCAGCGTGGACTGGGTGCGGCCTCGCGCCCCGGGCTGCTCGCCTACGTAAGGCGTCGTTAATAAATAAAGCTAGCAAGTTCCGCCTCCTGGTCGCTATCATGACCGTGCATGAAGCCGGACGCTCTGCTGCGGCGGAAGTTCGCGTCGGTCTGGCCGATGTTGGACGAACGGACGCGCCGCCTGATG
>JACPIQ010000062.1 GCA_016188005.1 Candidatus Rokuibacteriota bacterium
AGCGGCCGGACTTACCTCCAGTCGGCGTGGTGGCTCACGGCGTTTCCGGGCCTCGCGATATTCGCCACCGTGCTGGCGGTCAACGCGCTGGGCGACTACATGCGCGACGCCCTCGACCCGAGGCTGCGGGACCGCGTGTAGCGGCGCGCTGATCCTCTCGGCGGCGCGCCCGAGGTGGGGTCTTGACAGGTGTCGGGGTCCTCGATGTCAGGCCCCGCCAGAACTTCTCCCGCGCACTCGCGGCGCTTGGGGTAGAGTCGGACGCGTGGAGGCTCGCAAGCAGCTGGTCACGCGCCCGTAGCTCAGTCGGATAGAGCGTCAGACTTCGAATCTGAAGGTCGGGGGTTCGATTCCCTCCGGGCGCGCCAAATCTCCCACACGTTGCAGCGCAGTGCCGTTCTCGCCCGTGACCGCCGGTGCCAATCACGGTGCCACAGTCGGCGCCCCTGCGTTTCCTCGCCGACATGAGTTGAGCTGTCGAAGGACTCCGTTCACGGCGAGCGCTTCGGACGTAAGGCGCGCGTCAGCTCTTCCTCGAGCGCGTCGACGGCCGGCGCCAGCGCGCCGGCGTCCTGACCGCGGACCGTCCACACCCCCAGCCGCAAGTCGTGTCCGCGAACACGCAGCACGCGCAGCTGCTGGCGCACCGGGCTACGGAGGACCCAGCGCTCGGGGACGAGTCCGAGTCCCGCGCCAAGCGCGACGAGCGAGAGTCGGAGCTCGGAGCCGACCGCCTCGATCGCGACCTTCAGCGGCGCCTCGACACCGGCGAGCAGCTGGCGCAGCGAGCCGCGCGATGCCTGGCCCTCGGAGCTCAGCACCCACGTCGCGCCTCCGAGGTCGGCCGGTGTCACCACTGACGGCAGCGGGCTCCGGCGTGAAGCGATCACGACGAGCCGCTCCCGGGCGATGAGTCGGCCGGAAACGCCGCGAGGCAATCCCTCCTCGATGCCGCGATGCACCACCGCCAGCTCGAGCCCGCCCTCACGCGCTTCCTGGACGAGGGCCGGGCTGGAACCCGAGCTGATGCGGACCTTCAGCCGTGGGAATGCGGCGCGAACGCGATCGAGCGGTTCGGCGATCCCCACGTCGAGCAAGCCCTGTGAGATCCCGACACGGCACTCGCCCATCACCGTGTCGCTCGCGGTCGGCCCCGGCTGCAGTCGTGCGGCGGCCTTGAGGACCTGCCGGCAGTGGTCGAGCGCGTCGCGCCCGGCGTGGGTCAGCCCCAGCGGCTTGGTCCGGCGGTCGAAGAGCGATCGGCCGAGCGCCTCCTCGAACCGCTGGAGCCGGCGCGTGACGGCGGGCTGGCTCAACCGCAGGTGCCGGGCGGCCCGGTTCACGGAGCCGCTCTCGGCGACGGCGACGAAGGCTTCGATCTCATCGAGGGTCATGCGACTTGTGCATTGTCTATCATGCATTCGATTAATTTGAAAGATAGGGTGCCGCGCGTGCACAGTGGCCCATGCTGCCCACGGCGCAGAACTGGCTGGACCCGCGGCCGCAGCCACGAGGCGTGGCGCTGGCGTCCCGGCCGTCCGGCAGTCCTCGTCGCCTGGTGTGCTTCGACAACGGCAAGCTGAGCCCGCCGTATCACCGCTGGATGCCGATCCTGCCGGAGCTGGTCGCGCAGCTCGAGCGCCTCGGCCACGTGACCGTCGAGTGCAGCGACCTCTTGAGCGAACCCGTCGCGGATCACGCCGCGCACGTCGCTCGATGGCAGCGAAGCGGGATCGACGGCGTCGTCTTCGCCCTCTGCGACGCCGGCGTGACATTGCCGACGGTGCAGCTGGCGGCGGCGGCCGAGGCTGGTGGCATCCCCACCGCGATCGTCTGCACCGAACAGGTCATCGAGGTCGCCGCGGTCTCGGCCGGGTTCCTCGCACCGGGCCTGCCGTTGCTGGTCATCACAGGGGGTCGCCTCGATGGTCCCGATCAGCTCGTCGCCGCCGTCGCGGAGCTCGGCTCGGCGCTGCGCGACGCGATCAGCCAACCAGCGGCCGAGCTCCAGGCCCGCTTTCGCCGGAGCTTTCCATTCGTCGCCGCGCTGGCGCGGCGACCGGCGTCGACGGCTGCGGAGCCGTTCGCGGCGGTGGCCGCGCGCGAGTTCCTCACCGACGGGCTTCCAGTCACCGAACCGACCCGGGACCGGGTGGACGCGCTGCTCGCCACCGGCGACCGCGACCCGGAAGACCGCCTGGTGATGTCGATGGCGCCGAGCGGTTCGCCGCTCACCGTTCGTCAGGCCGCGATCTGCGCCGCGATGGCGGGCTGCGGTCCCGAGTGCTTTCTGCTCGTCGTCGCGGCGCTCCGAGCGATGGCGGCGCCCGAGTATCGGCTATCGCTCGCCTCGATCACTACGTACCCGGGCGCCAACCTGCTCGTGTTCAGCGGTCCCGCGGCCCAGGCGGCCGGCGTCGCTCACGGACGCGGCTGCCTCGGGCCCGCTCATCGCGCGAACCTCGCGATCGGGCGGGCCGTCGCGCTCACGCTGATCACGGTCGGCCGCGCGATTCCCGGGCTGTCGACGCTCTGCCAGCTCGGCTCTCCCGGGCAGATCGCCTGCTGCTTCGCCGACGACCCTCACGGTCCGCTGCCGCCGCTCCACACCGAGCTGGTCTCGCCCGGGGATTCCATCGTGCTCGTGCAGAAGTGCGAGTCGCCGCACAACGTGCTCGACCATCTGTCCTCCACGCCCGAGCAGCTCTTGGCGACGGTGGCCGCCGTGGCCGCGACGGTTGGCGGCAACAACGCCTACGTGCCCAGCGACCTCATCGTCATCCTGAATCCGGAGCACGCCGAGATCGTCGCGCGGGCAGGGTGGCGGCGGCGTGATGTGCAGCAGTTCCTCTGGCAGGAGGCCCGCAACGAGCGCAGCCGGCTGCACGGACGAGGAGCCAAGCCCGAGTGGCCCGCGGAGTGGAGCGCGCTCGATCGTGTGCCCGTCGCGCCCAGCCCGGACCGCATCTGGGTCGTCGTGGCCGGAGCGCCCGGGCCGCATTCGATGGTGGCGAAACCATGGGGCTACGCGCAGGCCGTCTGGCAGCCCGTCCACCGCGCAGCCGTCGCCGATCGATGGCGCGGCGACACGTAACCACACCGACCGACCATGGGAGACCGTCCGATGAGAGTGCAGTCGCTGACCCGGCTACGGATCGTGTCCACGGCGCTCCTCGTCGCGATGGGCGTCGGCGTCCTCGCCGGCGCCGCGTCTCGTCCCGCATCGGCGCAGCCCGCCGGGGCTCCGGGTGCTGCGCCCGGCGTCCGAGGCATCAAGCCGGCGGCGATGACGCCGGTCAAGATCGCGATCGGCGGCGGGCTCAAGTCCGCGGCGTACTGGGACGTGATGGTGGCGGAGGCGCAGGGCTTCCTCGTGCAGAACAGGCTGCAGCCCGAGTTCATCGAAGTGGCGGGCGGCCCGGACACCGTCCAGGCCGTCGTCGCGGGCTCGGCGGACTTCGGTGGCGCGGCGACCGATTCCATCGTCCGGGGCATCAACAAGGGTGCGCCGATCGCGATGATCGCCGGGGGCGCCTATCCCGCGCTCGCCCTGGTCACGGCGCCGGCGATCGACACGTACGAGAAGCTGCGCGGAAAGCGGATCGCCGTGACCAGCGTCACGGCGGGCTCGACACTCCTCCTCGTCGAGTTGCTCCGCGCCCATGGTCTCGGCGAGAAGGACGTCGAGTTCGTCCTGTCCGGCGCCACGCCGCAGCGGCTGGCCGCCGTCACCTCCGGCGCCGTGCAAGGCACCGTGCTCTCGCCGCCGGAAGACCTCACCGCCCAGAAGGCGGGCTTCAGGATCCTCGGTTACGTCAACGAGGCGGCCCGCTTCGTGTTCATCAGCCACATGGTGAGCAAGCCCTTCGCGGCGAAGAACCGCCCGGCCGCCGTCGCCTACGCGAGGGCGATTCGCGATGCGAACCGCTTCCTGCTGGATCCCGCCAACAAGGCCGCGTCCGTCGCCGCGCTGAGGAAGTACACGAAGGCCTCGCCGGAGAACGCCGACGCCACGTACGACACCGTGATCGGCAAGCTGAAGGGCTTCGTCAAGGACGCGACGCCGACCGCGAAGGACCTCGAGGGGATGCTGAGGGTCGTCGAGCGTACCGACAAGATCAGCGGTCTCAAGACGGACACGTTCATCGACACGTCGTTCCTCAGGGACGCCGGGCAGCCGTGACGCCCGCCGTGTCCGTGGCCGAGCGGGATCGGACCCGTTCACGCGGCGTCGGACGGCGCCGCCCTCGGCCCGTGCCGTTCGGCCTCGGCGGCCTGGTGGGACTCGCCATCGCGTGGGAGATCACCGCGCGAGCGATCGACAAGGAGATCTTCCTCGTCTCGTTCTCTCGCGTGCTGGCCGATCTGGCGGCCTGGCTCACGTCGGGCGACATGACCGAGCATCTCGTGGCCAGTGGCACGGAGTTCGTGCTCGGGTTCGGCCTGTCGATCGTGCTCGGTCTCCTCGTCGGCGGGGCCATGGGTCTCAGCCGGACCGCGCAGCGGATACTTGGCCCGCTGGTATCCGGTCTCTACTCGACACCGCTGATCGCCCTGACCCCGCTGTTCGTGATCTGGCTGGGGTTCGGGCTGTCCGCAAAGGTCGCGCTCGTCATGCTCGTGTCGCTGTTCCCGATCATCATCAACACGGAGACGGGGATCCGGCAGGTCGACCCGGCATACCTGGATGCGGTGCGTGCGTTCGGCGCGTCGCCGCTCCAGCTCGTCGCGAAGGTGCGTGTCCCGGCGGCGCTCCCGTTCCTCTTCGCCGGGATGCGGATCTCCGTCGCCCGCGCGACGACCGGGATCTTCGTCGCCGAGCTCTTCGGCGCCCGCGCCGGAATCGGCTACTCGATCATCAACGCCGCGGCGTCGTTCAACACGGCGCGGCTGCTCTCGGGCATCGTCATCCTCGCGGGGTTCGGCGTCGTCATGTCCTGGCTCATCGGCGTTCTCGGTGACCGGGCGGCGCCGTGGCGCGTCACGGAGGAGCGGGAGTCGCGATGAGCCCAGGGCAGCGAGTGAGCGGCGAGGCCGGCCGGATCGCCTGCGAGGGCGTGACGAAGGTCTACGAGCACCTGTCCGAGCCGCTCGTCGTCCTGGACGGCGTCTCGTTCGCGATCGAACCGGGCGAATTCGTGTCGCTCGTCGGTCCGAGCGGATGCGGCAAGTCGACGTTGCTTCGCATCATCCACGGGTTGACGCGGGCCACGTCCGGCCGGGTGACGGTGAACGGCGCGGACTCTCCGAGGCCTGCGCAGGATCGCGGCTTCGTGTTCCAGGGCGATTCACTGCTGCCGTGGCGGACGGTGGGGGCCAATGTCCGGATCGGGCTCGAGGTGCGGCGTGCGCCCCGCGCCGAGGTGCGGGCGGAAGTCGAGCGCCTCCTCGCCGTCGTCGGGCTCACGCGCTTCCGGCACCGCTATCCGCACCAGCTGTCCGGCGGCATGCGCCAGCGGGCGAACCTGGTGAGAGCGCTGGCCGTCGATCCTCCGGTGCTGCTCATGGACGAGCCGTTCGGCGCGCTGGACGCGCAGACCCGCGAGCTCATGCAGACCGAGCTCTTGAGGATCTGGGAGGCCCGGAAGAAGACGGTGCTCTTCGTCACACATTCCATCGAAGAGGCGGTCCTGCTGTCGGATCGCGTGCTCCTGATGACGGGGCGGCCCGGCCGCATCCGCGCCCAGTTCCGCGTCGACGTGCCGCGTCCGCGCGATCCCGAGGTCCGCCGCACCGCCTCGTTCGCCGAGCTGTGCCGGGGGATCTGGGAACAGCTCCGCGACGACGCGCTGGCTGCGTTCGAGGAGGAGACGAGGCTCGCAACGTGAAACACAAGGACGCCTTCGATCCCGTCACGCTCGAGATCCTGTGGAGCCGGCTCCTCGCCATCGTCGACGAGTCGGCGCTGGCGCTCCAGCGCACCTCCTTCTCGACCACGGTGCGCGAGTCGAACGACTTCGCCGCGGTGCTGCTGGCTCCGGATGGCACGACGCTCGCCGAGAACTCGCTCGGCGCGCCCTCCTTCGCCGGCGTGATGACGCTGGTGATGCGCCACTTCCTCGATCGCTACCCCGCGGAGACCTGGCGCCCGGGCGACGTCGCGCTCACGAACGATCCGTGGTTCAGCACGGGCCACCTGCCCGACACGACGACGATCACGCCGATCTTCCATCGTGGCCGGCTTGTCGCGTTCACCGGCAACACGTCCCACAAGGCCGACATCGGCGGGGTCGGCTACGCGGCCGACGCCGCGGAGGTGTTCGAGGAAGGCCTGCGGATCCCGATCTGCAAGGTGCAGCGCGGGGGCGAGCTGAACGAGGACGTCATGGAGTTCATCCGCGCGAACGTGCGTGTCCCGGACTCGGTCCTCGGCGATCTCCATGCGCAGATCGCGGCCGGGCACGTGTGCGGCGAGCGGGTCGTCGAGTTCCTCGAGGAGCAGGACGTGCCCGACCTCGCGGCGCTCGGCGATGCGATCCAGGGGCGCGCCGAGAGCGCGATGCGCCAGGCGATCGCCGAGGTGCCCGACGGCGAGTACCGCTTCGAGATGGAGATCGACGGTTTCGAGCGGCCGACGCGCATCGTCGTCACCGTGCGCGTGCGCGGCGACGAGCTCGAGGCCGACTTCACCGGGACATCGGCACAGTCGCGCCGCGGCATCAACGCCGTCTTCAACTACACGTACGCCTTCAGCTGCTACACGGTGAAGTGCGTGCTCGACCCGTTCACGCGCAAGACGGGCGGATCGTATCGGCCGATGCGGATCATCGCGCCCGAGGGCTCGATCCTGAACGCGCGGCGACCCGCCGCGGTGAACGCGCGTTCGATGACCGGGCACTGCGTGTCGTCCGCGCTGCTCGGCGCGCTGAGCCAGGCGCTGCCCGACCGCGTCATCGCCGACTCCGGCTCGTGCCCCGGGCTCCGCGTCGCGTGCTACGGCGTCGATCGCCACGGCAGCCGGTTCGCGCAGATCCTGTTCCCGAACGGCGGCATGGGCGCGCGCCCGCACGTCGACGGACTGTCCTGCACCGGGTTCCCGACCAACGCGGGCTGCGCGGCCGTCGAGGTCATGGAGGGCGTGGCCCCGCTCGTGTTCTGGGAGCGCGAGCTACTGCCGGACAGCGGCGGGCCCGGCCGCCAGCGCGGCGGCCTCGGCCAGCGCGTCGTGGTCGAGGTCGTGTCGAGGGAGCCCGTCGCGCTGTCGACGCAGTTCGACCGCATCGATCACCCGGCATGGGGACTGTTCGGCGGACTGCCAGGAGGAGCGGCGCGGCTCGTGATGAACGGCTCAGAGCGGGTGCCGGCGAAGGGACGCGTGATCGCGCGTCCGGGCGACCGCCTGACGATTCACTACGCTGGCGGCGGAGGATACGGTCCGCCAACCGAGCGCGCGCGGGCGCTGGTGGCGCGGGATCTGCGCGACGAGCTGATCTCCGCCGAGGCAGCGCGAGCGATCTACGGATACGACGGAGGCCCGCGATGACGGCGCCGCGCATCGGCATCGACGTCGGCGGCACGTTCACCGACTTCGTCCTGCTCGACGAGGCGCGCGGCACCGTCCATCTCGGGAAGTGCCTCACGACGCCCGCGGATCCCAGCGAGGGCGTGCTGGCGGGTCTCGCGGAGTTGCTCGACTCGTCGGGACGCCCGCTGGACGCCGTCGCCGCGGTGATCCACGGGACGACGCTGGTGACGAACACGATCATCGAGCGGAAGGGGGTGAACGTCGGACTCGTCACGACCGAGGGGTTCCGCGACAGCCTCGAGATCGGCCGTGAGTTCCGCTATGACATCTACGACCTCACGATCGAGCGTCCCGAGCCGCTCGTCCCGCGCTTTCTCCGCCGAGGGCTGCCCGGCCGCATCTCGGCCACCGGCGAGGAGCTCCGGCCGCTCGCGCTCGACGGGCTGCCGGCCATCGTCGATCTCTTCCGCGCCGAGGGCGTCACGTCGGTCGCGGTGTCGCTGATCCACTCCTACGCGAACCCGGTCCACGAGCGCGCCGTCGCCGAGGCGCTGGGCCGGCTGTTCCCCGAGGCGGCCGTGACGCTCTCGGTGGATCTCGTGCCGGAGATCCGCGAGTACGAGCGCACGTCGACGGCGGTCGCGAACGCGTACGTGCTGCCGATCGTCGCGCGCTACCTCGGGCGGCTCGAGGCATCGCTCCGCCAGCGCGGGCTGGCCGGACCGTTCCACCTGATGCAGTCGAACGGCTCGCTCGTCAGCGCCCCCGCCGCCGCCGCGATGCCGATCCGGCTCCTCGAGTCCGGACCGGCGGGCGGCGCGATGGCGGCGCGGTTCTACGGTCAGCTCTCGGGCCACCCGAACCTCATCGCGTTCGACATGGGCGGCACGACGGCCAAGATGTGCCTGATCGACGACGGCGAGGTGGCCGTCGTCCACGAGTTCGAGGCGGCTCGCGTGCACCGGTTCAAGAAGGGCTCGGGCTTCACCGTGAAGGCGCCGGTCATCGAGATGATCGAGATCGGCGCCGGCGGCGGCTCGATCGCGCGTGTCGACCGCATGGGGCTGCTCAAGGTCGGGCCCGAGAGCGCCGGCGCCGATCCGGGACCGGCGTGCTACGGGCGCGGGGGCACCGATCCCACCGTGACCGACGCGGATCTCGTGCTCGGCCACCTGAACGCGGGCTTCTTCCTCGGCGGCCGCATGAAGCTCGACCGCGACCGCGGCGCGGCCGCCGTGGAGAAAGGCGTCGCGGCCGCGCTCGGCGGCGACGTCGCCCAGGCCGCTGCGGGCATCCAGGAGGTCGTGAACGCGAACATGGCGACCGCCACGCGTCTGCACGTCGCCGAACGCGGGCGCGACTTGCGGAAGTACGAGCTCATCGCGTTCGGCGGCGCCGGTCCCGTGCACGCCTACCGGCTCGCGCAGCTGCTGCGCCTGCGCCGCGTGATCTTCCCGCTCGGCGCCGGTACCACGTCGGCGCTCGGGTTCCTCGTCGCGCCGATGGCCGTCGATCAGGTGCGGAGCTACGTCGGCCGGCTCGACGCGCTCGACTGGGCGCACGTCGCCGCGCTCTACGACGAGATGGAAGCGCGCGGGCGAGAGGCCCTCCACGAGCTCGGCGTCGCGGCCGAGCACGTCACGATCGATCGCAGCGCCGAGATGCGATACGTCGGCCAGGGCTTCGAGATCCCGATGCCGCTGCCGGGAGGGCCGCTCGGGCCCGAGCGCCTCGCGGAGATCCGCTCGGCGTTCCTCGACGCCTACCGGCGGTTCTTCGGCCGCGCGCTCGAGGAGAACCCGGTGGAGGCGATCACGTGGCGCGCGACCATCAGCGGCCCGCGCCCGTCGCTGAGGCCGGAGTTCGCCGACACGGCCGGCGCCGACCGGAGTCCCGTCAAGGGACGGCGCCCCATGTACTTCGCCGATCAGCGCGGCTTCCTCGACGCGACGGTCTACGACCGCTACGCGCTCGCGCCCGGCGCCGCGGTCCATGGTCCCGCCGCGCTCGAGGAGCGTGAGTCGACGGTCGTCATCGGGCCCGGCGCCGTCGGCCGCATCGATCCGTACTGCAACCTGGTGGTGGAGCTGCCATGAGCGTCGAGCCGGCCGCGAGGGAGATGCGCTGCTTCGGCGCGTCGGGCCAGCTCGGGTACGGCATCCCCCGCGCCGCGTATCTGCGCGGGCTCGAGCAGGGCCCGGCGTACGTCGGCTGCGACATGGGCTCGACGGATCCCGGGCCCTACTTCCTAGGCGCGGGCGAGCCGGCCACCGGGTACGCGTCGCGCCGCGCCGATCTCGAGCTCGTGCTGACGACGGCGCGCGAGCGTCGGCTCCCCCTCCTGATCGGCTCCGCGGGGACGGCCGGCGGCGAGCCGCATCTTGCGGACACGGTCGACATCGTGCGGACGATTGCCGCCGAGCATGGTCTCCGGTTCCGCATGGCGGTGATCCACTCGGAGATCGACCGCGACTTCGTCCTCGACCGGCTGCGCAAGGGACGCATCGGACCGTGCGGCCGCGTGCCCGCGCTCACGGAGCAGGACGTCGAGCAGAGCGTTCGCATCGTCGGGCAGATGGGCGTCGAGCCGTTCATCAAGGCCCTCGACGCGGGCGCGGACGTCATCGTCGCCGGCCGGTCGTGCGACACGAGCATCTTCGCGGCGATGCCGATCCGAAGCGGATTCGATCCGGGTCTCGCCATGCACCAGGCGAAGCTGATCGAGTGCGCGTCGGCCTGCGCCGACCCCGGCGGTCGCGACGCCGCGATCGCGTATCTGCGCGACGACCACTTCCTGATCGAGTCGCAGAACCCGGCGCGCCGCTGCACGCCGGTGTCGGTGGCCGCGCACAGCCTCTACGAGCAGCCGGACCCCTACCGCGTGTACGAGCCGGGCGGCATGCTGGACCTCCGCGAGTGCCGGTATGAAACCGTCGACGAGCGGATCACCCGGGTCAGCGGCAGCCGCTGGGTGCCCGCGCCGGAGTACACGATCAAGCTCGAAGGCGTGGCACACGTCGGGTACCGGGCGTTCGCGATGGGAGGCACGTGCGATCCGATCTTCATCGAGCACCTGGACGAGACCGCAGCCGCGGTGCGGGGGATCGTCGCCGGCGTGTTCCCGAAGCTCGCGGAGGGGCGCGAGTACCGGCTGCGGTTCCGGACCTACGGCCGGAACGGCGTGATGGGGGAGATCGACCCCGAGCCCGCCGGGCGCCCGCACGAGGCGTTCGTGATCATGGACGTGGTGGCCGAGTCGGCGGACCTCGCGCACTCGGTCTGCGGCGTCGCGAAGCAGTACTTCCTGCACTACTTCTACGACGGCATCGTCGCCACCGCGGGCAACATCGCGATCCCGTTCGGGCCGGACGTGATCCCGGGCGGCGCCGTGTACCGGTTCAACGTCTATCACCTCGTCACCGTGGACGACCCGTGCGAGCTCTTCCCGATGGAACTGGTCGACGTCACCGGGGGCCCCGAAATGGCCCCCCATCCCCCCCAACGCTCGGCGGCGCCCCGGGGAACCCGCGGCGCCCCTCGGGGACCCGAGAGGAGACGGTCGCATGCGTAAGCGTGTGGTGCGCGGTGCCGGCGGCATCCTGGTTGCCCTGCTCGTCGTGCTGGCCGTGGTGACGCCGCTCGTGGCGCAGGAGCGGCGCACGCCGCCGCCCGGCGAGCCGAAGGTGAAGGCCCAGCGCTGGCAGATGGGGACGGCGCCGGTGGGCGGCACGTTCTACACGCTCGGCGCGGCGATCTCGAAGCTCGCCAACGCGAAGGTGTCCGGTCTGCAGATCGTGGCGCAGGTGAGCCCCGGGTCGAGCGCGGAGAACTTCGAGCTCCTGATGGCGCGGCAGATCGAGCTCGGAATGTCGGACAACTTCCTCGCGATGACGAAGACGGGCAAACCGTGGAAGAACGTGCGACTGGCGTTCAGCCAGCACGCGAACACGGTCCACTTCGTGGTGCGCAAGGAGTCAGCGATCACGTCGCCGGCCGACTATCGCGGCAAGCGGGTCGCGGTCGGTAACCCGAACTCCGGCATGAACAACACCAACGAGAAGATCCTGGAGGCGGGCTGGGGCATCGCGTTCAAGGACATGGCGACGCGGCAGATCCACGTCGCCCCCGGCCTCCAGGGCATCAAGGACGGTCAGCTCGATGCCGTCAACATCCCGACCGGCGTCCCGGTCGCGAGCATCCTCGAGCTCGCCCGCACGACGCCGCTCCGGTTCCTGTCGTTGACGCCGGACGACATCCGGCGGATCCGGCAGAAATACCCCGAGTACAACAGCCTCACGATCCCGAAGGGCGCGTATCCTGGGCAGGATGCGGACGTCCACACCATCGGGACCGTCTCCTTCATGCTGACGCACGATCAGGTCGACGCCGACGCGATCTACTGGCTGACGCGGACCGTGTTCGAGAACCTGGCCGAGCTCAAGCAGGCGCACCCCGCGGCGAAGGAGTTCTCGGCCGAGAACGTGATCCGCTTCTCGGAGCCGTACGTCCAGGCGGGGATCGCCTTCCACCCGGGCGCGGCCCGATACTTCAAGGAGGTCGGACTCCTCAAGTAGGAGCCCGGACTGCATGATCGACGCCCTCGAGCGAGGCGGTGGCCGGCTCCTCTCCGTGGTCGCGGTGGCCATGTCGCTCTTCCACCTCGCCACGGTCGACTACCGGTTCGTGGGCTTCGAGACCAAGTACATCCTGCACGTCGCCTTCGCGATCGTGCTGATCGGCTGGAGCCGGGGCTTCGTTCTCAGGCCGGGCCCGGACCGCGTCCGGATCGACGCGCTGCTCGCCGGCGTGGTCGTGCTCGTCGCCACCGCCTACGCGCTGCGCTTCTTCTACGAGGCGGCAGAGAACCCGGTGAGGCGCCCCCCGCACGAGCTGCTGCTCAGCGTCCTCCTCATCCTGCTGCTCCTGGCGCTTTGCCAGCGCCTCGACGGGTGGGCGCTCGTGATCGTGATCGCGACGTTCTTCCTCTACGCGCTGTTCTCCGACTACGTGCCGGGCCCGTTCGGCCAGCGCGCGCTGCCGTGGCAACGGCTCGCGAGCCGGCTCTACCTGACCCAGGAAGGCATCTACGGTTCCATCACGGCGGTCTCCGCCACGTTCGTGTTCATCTTCATCCTCTTCGGTGCGTTCCTCGAGCAGTCCGGCGGCGGCGAGTACTACTCTCGCGTGGCGCAGGCGATCTTCGGCACCGCACGCGGCGGGGCGGCCAAGGTCGCGGTCGCCGCCAGCGCGTGCTTCGCGATGCTCTCCGGCAGCGCGCTCGCGAATGCCGCCTCCACCGGCCAGATCACGATTCCGATGATGCGGCGCGCCGGGTACCGGCGGGAGTTCGCGGGCGCGGTCGAGGCAGTGGCCAGCATCGGCGGCGAGGTCACCCCGCCCGTGATGGCCGGCTCCGTGTTCGTGATGATCGCGCTCCTCGGCATCACGTACGGCACGGTGGCGAGGGCGGCGGCGCTGATCTCGGTGCTGTTCTACGTCAGCGTGTTCCTCTCCGTTCACGCGGAGGCGTGCAAGCAGGGGCTCCGCGGCATGCCGCGCGAGGAGGTGCCCCCGCTCTGGCCGACGCTCAAGGAAGGGTGGTACTACTTCCTGCCCCTCGTGCTCGTGCTCGGGCTCCTCATCGGATGGGACTATCCGGCGGAGCGCGCCGGACTGCTCGGCGTGCTGTCGATCCCCGTGGTGCTCCTCCCGACGAGGCACCGCATGACGTTCCGGCGGATGATCGCGGCGCTGCGCGGCGGCGCCATGCTCGGCGCCTCGATCGGCGTGCTGATCATCGCCGCCCAGATGATCGCATCACTGATCAACTTCACGGGACTGGGCCTCACGTTCTCCGAGCGCCTCATCGGCCTCGCCGGCGAGGAGCTCGTGCCACTGGTGATCCTGTGCTTCCTGGCGACCCAGATCCTCGGGCTGCCGCTGCCCGCGGTGACGACCTACATCATCCTGGCTGCGATGGTCGCGCCCGCGATGGTGAAAGCGGGCGCCAACCCGCTCGCCGCGCACATGTTCATCCTCTACGGCGCGATGACGGCGGTGATCACGCCGCCGGTCGCGCCCGCCGCGATGCTGACCGCCGGCATCGCGGAGGCGAACTACCTCAAGACCTCGTGGGAAGCGATGCGACTCGCCGTGTCGAAATTCATCTTGCCGTTCATGTTCGTGTTCAATCCGGCCTTGCTGCTCGACGGCGATCTGCGCGACATCGTCTGGGCCACGTTCCGGGCCGCCATCGTCGTCGTCGCCTCCGTGGTCGCGGTGCAGGGCTGGGGGCTCCGGGCGGCGACGTGGCTCGAGCGCGTGCTGTTCGGCGTCGGCTGCGTCTTGCTGATCTCGCCGGCGGTGCTCGTCGACATGGCGGGCCTCGGCGTGATCGGCCTGGCGACGGCGCTGCACGCGATGCGGTCGGAGCCCGTGTCTGCCCGGGTCACGGGGTGAGCCCTGGGGGCACGGTCGAACGGGCCCACGGTGATCGAGACGGTCAGCGAGGGAATCATGGGTGATGAGCTGCGACGGGGTGTTCCGACGGTGATCACGGGCGTGGTGGGCGACGACATCCACGTCATCGGCATCCGCGTCCTCGAGCACGCGCTCCGCAACGCCGGCTTCACGGTCGTCTCGCTTGGCGCGCAGGTCGCGCCCGAGGAGTTCATCCAGGCGGCGGTCGAGACGGCGGCAGGCGCGATCCTGGTGTCGTCGCTCTCGGGTCACGCCGAGCTGTTCCTCCGCGACTTCCGCGCGAAGTGCGACGAGGCCGGCCTCGACGGGATCAAGCTCTACGTCGGCGGTTTCCTCGGCGTCGGGCGACAGAAGTGGGACGAGGTCGAGGCGAAGTACCGCGGCTTCGGCTTCGACCGTGTGTACGCGCCGGGGACGCCGCCCGAGCGGGCGATTGCGGATCTCCGGGCGGAGCCCGGCGCGCCGGCGGTCGCGGGCCCGGGGGGCCCCCGGTGAGCTCGCAGGGCGAAGCGGGCCGACGCCGCGCGAGGCCCTCGGCCTGGAGGAGACTCCAGTGAGCCCGCGTGCGGTCGGGGGGCCGCCGAGCAACGTGCGGAACGCCCGGTGGACCGACGAGGAGTTCCAGGCCGTGCGCGCCCAGGTGCTGGCGATGTGGCCCACGGGCCGCGAGGTCGATCTCGACGAGGCCGTGGGCTTTCATCGCTCGCTCAAACCCGGCCAGAACCACGCCCGACGGCTGGCCGAGGCGCGGCGCACGGGCCGGACGCTGATCCAGCCGCTCGCCGGCGTCGCCACGGTCGGCGGCCAGATCGCGCTCACGCGGTGCCTTCAGGACGAGGGTGGCGCCGACGTCGTGCCGACGCAGGTCGACAGCCTCACGCGGACGCTGCGGTTCGCCGAGGCGGAGACGAAGATCACGGAGAGCGAGCACGCGGGCCGGTCGCTCTTGAACGGATTCCCGATCGTCAACCACGGGGTCGCGAAGGCGCGGCGCGTGGTGGAGCAGCTCCGCGTGCCGGTCGAGCTCAGGGCCGGGGCGCCCGACCTGCGCCTCGTGGCCGAGATGGCCTTCGCCTCCGGCCACTCCGGCTTCACGGTCGGCCCCATCTACTACACCTTCCACTACTCGAGCGGTGTCGAGCTCGCCGACTCGATCCGCTACTGGCAGTACCTCTTCCGGCTCGCCGGCATCTACCAGGAGCGCGGCGTGCCGATCTCGCTCAACGTGCACGGCGCCCACAACTCGGCGCACTTCCCGCACAGCCTGCTGAACGCGGCGGTCGTGCTCGAGACGCTGCTCGCCGCCGAGCAAGGCGTGCGCAACGTCCACATCGACACGCGCTGCATGGGGAACCTGGTGCAGGACGTCGCGGCGGCGCGGATCGCGGCCGGCGTGGTGACGGACTACTGCCGCCGGTCGGGCTATCCCGACGTGAGCGTGTACACCGTCAACAAGACGTGGTCCGGTGCGTTTCCGCAGGACGAGCCGAAGGCCTACGCGCTGCTCGCGTTCAACTCGACGATCGGCGCGCTCGCCGGCGCCGACGAGCTGATCATCAAGTCCGTCGAGGAGGCGGTCGGGGTGCCGGCGAAGGAGAAGAACGCGGCGTCGATTCGCTCCGTGCGCCACACGGTCGACATGGTGAAGGCGCAGCGCGTGCCGCTCGACGAGCGGGCGCTCGCGCGCGAGGCGGAGATGGTCGAGGCCGAGACGCGCGCCGTGGTCGACCGGGTGCTCGAGGTCGGCGGCGGCGACCCGGCCGTCGGCATCGTCCGCGCGGTCAAGGCCGGGTACCTCGACGTGCCGTTCGCGGCCAGCCGTCACTGTGCGGGCAAGGTGCTGGTCGTCCGCGATGCCGACGGCGCCGTTCGCTTCCTCGACCCCGGCGACCTGCCGATCCCGAAGGACGTGCTCGCGTACCACCGCGAGAAGATCGCCGAGCGCGAGGCCGTGCTCGGGCGTCCCGTCGGGTACCAGGAGGTCGTGGAGGACGTGCTCTTCCTCAGCACCGGCGTGCTCGCGGGCAGCGCGGCGCGGGCGGCCAGGACGTAGGGCCGGGATGGCGACGCTCAGGGAGATCGCGAAGGTCATCCGCACCAAGAACGCCGGGCCCTTCTACCTGACCGCCGACGTGATGTTCGACGACGAGGCGCTCTACCGGCGGGTGCTGGCGTCGAACGTGTTCGATCGCGCGGCGATGGCCGCGCTCTACCGGAGACCGCCCGACGACGTGACGGTCATCGCGCACGACGCGTCGCGCTCGATCAAGATCACGCTCGTGCGGCGGGTTCCGGCGGGCGACCCGGACGACACCGACATCTACGGAGCACAGCAGCACCTGCCGCTGCTGAACCTGCACATCCCGGACGTGTGACCGTGCCCGCGGTCTTCCTGATCGACTTCGGCAGCACGTTCACGAAGATCGTCGCGGTGGATCCCGCAGCACCGCGCGTGCTCGCGCGCGTCCAGGCGCCGTCCACCGTCGACACCGACGTGCGGGTCGGGCTCGACGCAGCGCTCGGTGAGCTGCGTACCGCGCTCGGCACGCCGGCCGTGGCGGCCGGACGATTCATGGCGTCGAGCAGCGCGGCCGGCGGCCTTCGGCTCGCCGCCCTCGGGCTCGTGCCCGAGCTCACCGCGGAGGCGGCTCGGCGCGCGGCGCTCGGCGCCGGGGCGCGGGTGCTGCGCGTCTTCGCGCATCGCCTCAACTCCCGCGAGGCGGCGGCGCTCGAGGCGCTCGCACCCGAGATCGTGCTGCTGGCCGGCGGCACCGACGGGGGCAACAGCGAGGTCGTGCGTCACAACGCGGCCGCGCTCGCCCGGACCTCGCTGACGTGCCCGATCGTCTACGCCGGCAACAAGGACGCGACCGACGAGGTGGAGGCGCTCCTGCGCGCCGGCGGCAAGGACGTCGTCGTCACCGAGAACGTGCTGCCCGAGATCGGCCGGCTGAACGTCGAGCCCGTGCGCGACGCGGTGCGTGAGCTGTTCATGCGCCGGATCGTGGAGGCGAAGGGCATGCATCGCGTGCGCCCGATGGTCGGCGACGTGCTCATGCCGACGCCCATGGCCGTGCTCCTGGCGGCGGTGCTGCTCGCGCACGGCGTTCCTGGCGAGGCCGGCGTCGGCGACGTCGTGGTCGTCGACGTGGGCGGCGCGACCACCGACGTGCACTCCGCGGCGTCGGGGACGCCGAGCGATCCGACGTGGGTGGTGCGCGGGCTGCCGGAGCCGTTCGCGAAGCGCACGGTCGAGGGGGACCTGGGACTTCGCGTGAACGCGGGCTCCGTGCTCGAGGCGGCGGGAGGGGAGCGGCTCGCGTCGCTCGCGAGCCTTCCGGCGGCGCGCGTGACGACGATGGTGGCGCAGCTCGCGCGCGAGACCGAGCGCGTCCCGACGACGCGCGACGAGCACGCGCTCGACGAGGCGCTCGCCCGCACCGCGGTCTCGATCGCGGTGGGACGCCACGCGGGGACCGTCGAGACCGTGTACGGCATCGCGGCGACGCCGGTCCAGGTCGTGCGGGGCAAGGACCTCACTCGTGTGGGCGTGGTCGTCGGGACCGGCGGCATCTTCGCCCACGGCGCGGCGCCGCGCCGCGTCCTCGAGGGCGCGCTGGTCGACGCGACGAGCCCGTTCTCGCTGCGCCCGCGCGATGCGCGGCTGCTGGTCGATCGCTCGTACCTGCTCTACGCGATGGGACTGCTGGCCGGCGACGACCCGCGGGCGGCACTTCGTCTCATGAAGCGACATCTCGTCGACGCCTGATCTCGGGCCTCGAGGAGCGCTTCCCCTGAGGTGTAGTATCGGTCTCAGCGGGCCCGGATCTCGGGGAGGAAGCGGAATGTCGACTCGACACGAGGAGGCGACCATGGAGATCCCTCGAAGGGACGTCCTCAAGGGCGCGGCGGCCGGAGCTGTGGTGGCCGTGGTGGGGCAGGCCGTTGCCCAGCCGGCCACCGGGGCCGCCATCGAGCCCAATGATCGCGTGTTCATCTGCAATGAAGACTCGAACACTCTGGCAGTCATCGATCCGCGGTCCAACCGAGTGGAGACCACCGTCAACCTCACGAGCTTCGACGAGGACCCGCGTCCGCCATTTCGGTTCGTGACGGGCGGGGTCATGCCGACCCATGCCGCCATGATCGCCAAGCCGCTCTATCACGGAGCCATCCTCATTCACGGGGCGGTTCCGTCGCCGGACGGGCGCTACGTCGTCTCGACCGGGCGGGGAAGCAGCAACGTGTACATCACGGACACGACGGCCAAGCGCGTGATCGGCAGCACACCCAACCCCCAGGCCGGGCCCACCACGAACGCCGAGCGACTCACCACGGGTATCCTCGTGGGGCGCGAGCCCCACGAGCCGACCTTCACGCGCAACGGCAAGGAGATCTGGGTCACGGTCAGAGGCGAGGATCGGATCGCAGTCATCGATGCGGAGACGGCGTTCAGGGCGAGCGGGGGTGGCGAGTCCACGGCGCTGCGGAGCTATGTCTCGACCCTCAACGGGCCTGCCCAGGTCTGGTTCTCCGCGGACGGCCGTCTCGCCTTCGTGGCGAGCCAGAAGATGTCGCAGGTGGAGATCATCAGCGTGGACTATGACGCCGAGGGGCGCTCGCGGCCGACGAGCAAGGTGGTGGTGGACATCCGCGCCCAGGATCCGGTCGGGTTCACGCCCTTCCTCAAGCTGTCCCCCGACGGCACAGAGATGTGGCTGTCCCACAAGCTGGCGGACCGCGTCTCCGCCCTCGGCACGCGCGACCCCGGCCGGTCAGTCGATGTGGTGTCCCTCGGACCACAGGCCCGGCCCAACCACGTGGAGTTCGTCGAGAATGCCCGCGGTCGAGTCGTCTACGTGAGCCTGGCGCGCATCGACGACGGAGGACCCGGCGGGGTCGCTTCGAGCCAGATCGCCATCATCGATCGCGCTGCCCCGGCGGGGCGGCGGCAGGTGGCGGGGACGTTCTTCACACGGGGCCGCGAGGCCCACGGTCTCTGGACCAACCCGTCTCACACCCTGCTCTACGTCGCCCACGAGCAGGACGAGTTGCCGGGGACGCCCGCCGCCGGGCAGACGGTGGCGAGCGCTTTTGACGTCTCGAATCCGCTCGCGCCCGTCTTCCTGGCGCAGATCCCTCTGGGATCACTGAGTCTTCCCTCCGGCCAGCTCCGGAACAAGAAGAGCATCAATCTGGTCTACGTGCGGCCCGGCAGCCGGAGCCAGAGCGCCTGATGGCGGACCGGGCGCGGGAATTCTCTGGGGCCATGCACGCGGCGATGCAGGGCATGATGGCCGCCATGCATGGCGCGGCCCTGAGCGGCGATCCGGACCGGGACTTCCTGGCAATGATGATCCCGCACCACGCGGGGGCGGTCGAGATGGCGCGGGTCGTGCTCGTACACGGTCGCGATCCCCTGGTTCGGCAGCTCGCCGAGGAGATCATCGCGAACCAGCAGGCGGAGATCAGCGCGATGAACGGCCGCCTCGCGGTGCTCCGCCGCGGTCGCGATCTCGACCCGGGCGGGTTCCCGGCGATCGGCGGAACTCGAGGCCCGGTGGATCGGACGGGACCTTGAGGCTCGGCGGGCCGGGGAACCGGGGGCGCGTGGGCGCCATGGAGGCGGTATCCTCCGGAGCGCCCCGCCGGCTGGCCCCCTAGGCCTCGGCCCCGGGCTCGGCGAAGACCCGGCTGGCCGTGAGGAGCGCCTCGCGGATCAGCGGCACCCCCACGTAGCCGGACATGTGCAGGAGCGCCTCCGTCAGCTCCTCCGCGGTCCATCCCTGGCGGAGGGCCATGCGCAGGTGGATGGCCAGCTCCGCGTCGCGGCCCGTCGCCGCATCGGACACCACGCAGACGAGGGTGCGCGTCTTGAGGTCCAGCCCGGGGCGCGTCCAGAGCGCGCCGAACAGCGTCTCGGTGGCCACGTCGATGAACTTCCGCATCACGGGGTCGCTGTAGGTGGTGCGGTTCGCCCGCTCGACATAGGCGTCACCCAGCAGCTGCCGCCGTACCTCGCTGCCCTTCCGGTACATCTCGCTCTGAGCCATGCCTGCCTCCTCGGGGTCCCCCGCGTGTGTGGGATAGTGAGTGGGCCGAGCTTAGCACGAGGTGGGGGCGTGACCGTCCCCGCGGGGCCGTTCCGCGTTGCCCGCATTCGGCACTCCTGCTAACATTCCTGCGCGTGAGCCCCCCCTTCAGGAAGGTCCTCGTCGCCAACCGGGGTGAGATCGCGGTCCGCGTCATCCGGGCCTGCCGCGAGATGGGGATGGCGACGGTGGCCGTCCACTCGGCGGCCGACCGCGAGTCGCTCCACGTCATGATGGCCGACGAGTCGGTGTATCTGGGCCCGCCCGCGCCGGCCGAGAGCTACCTCGCCATCGACAAGATCCTCGCGGCGGCCCGCGCCACGGGCGCCGAGGCCGTCCATCCCGGCTATGGCTTCCTGGCCGAGAACGCGGCCTTCGCCGAGGCCTGCGCCGGGGCGGGACTCGCTTTCGTCGGGCCGCCGGCCGCGGCCATGCGCGCCATGGGGGACAAGATGGCGGCGCGCCGCACCGCCATCGCGATGAAGGTCCCGGTCGTGCCCGGCACCGAGGATCCCGTGGCCGACGACGGCGAGGCGACGCGCGTGGCCGCCGACGTGGGCTACCCCGTGATGATCAAGGCCGCCCTGGGCGGGGGCGGCAAGGGGATGCGGCTCGTGCGGAGCCCGGCCGAGCTGGCGGCGGCGCTGCGGGCGGCGCGCTCCGAGGCAGGCGCGGCCTTCGGGGACGCCTCCGTCTACATCGAGCGCTTCGTCGAGGAGCCGCGCCACATCGAGATCCAGGTCCTGGCCGACAGCCACGGCAATGTGGTCCACCTGGGCGAGCGCGAGTGCTCCATCCAGCGCCGGCACCAGAAGCTCGTCGAGGAGAGCCCGTCGCCCCTCGTCACGCCGGAGATGCGCCGCCGGATGGGCGAGGCCGCCTGCCGCCTGGCGGCGGCCGTCAGCTACGTGAACGCGGGGACGGTGGAGTTCCTCGTGGACCGCGACCGGCACTTCTACTTCCTCGAGATGAACACGCGGCTGCAGGTCGAGCACCCCGTCACCGAGCTCGTCACGGGGCGCGACCTCGTGAAGGAGCAGCTCCGGATCGCCGCGGGGGAGAAGCTCGGCTTCGCCCAGGACGACGTGACCTCGAGCGGCTGGGCCATCGAGTGCCGCATCAACGCCGAGGACCCGTACGCGAACTTCATCCCGGCGCCGGGCCGCATCACGAGCCTCCGCACCCCGGGCGGCCCGTGGGTGCGCGACGACTCGGGCGTCTATGCCGGCTGCACCGTCTCCCGCTTCTACGACACGCTCCTGGCCAAGCTCGTCGTCTGGGGGGCGGATCGAGAGGCTGCCATCGCCCGGATGACGCGGGCGCTGGCGGAGTACCACGTGGCCGGGGTCCGCACGACCATCCCCGTCCTGCAGCACATCATGCGCCACCCGGACTTCGTGGCGGGGCGCCTGTCGACGTCCTTCATGGAGCGGCTCATGGCCGCGGAGCGCGCGGAGGCGGGCGGCCGGCGACGCACCGCCGCGCTCATCGCTGCGGCCCTCACCGCCTACGAGCAGGCGGGGAAGCGCGCACCCCTGCCTCCCGCGGCGGGCCCGAGCCCGTGGACGCAGGCCGGCCGTCCATCCCGGAGAGCCCTGTGATCTCCGCCCCGCGGCCATGAAGTTCGAGGCGCAGCTCGACGGGGCGACCGTGCCCGTGGAGGTGACGGGGCAGGACGGCCTGTTCCAGGTCGCCGTGGAGGGCCGGGTGCTGGAGGTGGACGCGCGCCCCGCCGCCGAGGGCATCTGGTCGCTCCTGATCGGTGGCGAGTCGGTGGTGGCGGACGTGAGCGAGGAGGACGGCGTCTTCGTGGTCCAGGTGGACGGCGAGACGTACCGGATCCGGGTGGAGGAGGAGACCCGCTACATCATCCGCACCCGTGGCGCCGCCGCCCCTCAGGGCGGCCAGACTCTCAAGGCCCCGATGCCGGGTCGGGTCACCCACATCGAGGTGGAAGTGGGACGGGCGGTCGAGCCCGGCGACAGCTTGATCATCCTCGAAGCCATGAAGATGGAGAACGAGTTCGACGCGACGGTGCGGGGCACGGTCCGCGAGATCCGCGTGCAGGTGGGGCAGGCCGTGAACCAGGGCGACATCCTGGTGATCGTCGAGTAACGCCGTGGCGGCCGCCATCGAGTTCAGGGGTGTCGGCAAGTGGTTCGGCCCCTTGCATGTTCTCGACGACATCGACCTGACGGTCGAGGCGGGGGAGGTCGTGGTCGTCTGCGGGCCGTCGGGCTCGGGAAAGAGCACGCTCATCCGGTGCGTGAACCGGCTCGAGCCGATCCAGCAGGGCGAGGTCGTCGTCCACGGGCAGTCCATCACCGGCCCCGGGGTCAACCTGTCCCGGCTGCGGGCAGGGGTGGGGATGGTCTTCCAGTCCTTCAACCTGTTTCCTCACATGACCGCCATCGAGAACGTCATGCTGGCGCCGGTGAAGGTGAAGGGGTTGCCGGGGGCCGAGGCGCGGAAGATCGCGCGCGACCTGCTGGAGCGCGTGCGCATCCCGGACAAGGCCGATCACTACCCGGCCAACCTCTCCGGCGGCCAGCAGCAGCGGGTGGCCATCGCGCGGGCGCTGGCCATGCAGCCGCGCATCATGCTCTTCGACGAGCCCACCTCCGCGCTCGACCCCGAGATGATCAACGAGGTGCTGGAGGTCATGACCGACCTGGCGCGGGAGGGCATGACCATGATGGTGGTGACGCACGAGATGGGCTTTGCCCGCCGCGTCGCGCATCGGGTGGTCTTCATGGACGGTGGGCGGCTGGTGGAGGTGCAGCCGCCCGAGGCGTTCTTCGCCGCGCCCAGGTCCGATCGCGCCAAGGACTTCCTGTCCAAGATCCTCTCCCACTAAGGAGGCAGTCATGAAGAAAGTGCTCTTCCTGTTCCTGGTCGCAGGACTCGTGGCCGCGGCCACGACCCCGGCCCCGGCCGAGACGACGCTCGAGAAGATCAGCCGCACCGGGGAGCTCACCATCGGCACCCGCACGGGGTCGCCGCCCTTCGCCTACGTGAACCCCAAGAACGAGTGGGTCGGCTTCTCCATCGACCTCGTGGAGCAGCTCATCGTGCCGGCCGTCTCGAAGAAGATCGGCAAGCCGGTCAAGCTCGTGAAGAAGGAATCCACTCCGCCGACCCGCATCCCGCTGCTCTCCTCCAACGCCGTGGACCTCATCGCGGGCACCATGACGGACACGCGGACGCGGCGGGACAGCGTGGACTTCTCCCTCACCTTCTTCGTGACTGGCGCCCAGTTCCTCGTCAAGAAGGGCAGCCCCATCAAGGGCATCGGCGACATCGCCGGCAAGCGGATCGCCGCCCAGCAGGGCTCCACCAACGCCCGGATCATCCGCGAGCGGGTGCCGAGCGGTCAGCTCCGCGAGTTCCCCGACCAGCCCGCGGCCTTCCAGGCGCTACTGCAGGGCCAGGTCGACGCCTACACCAACGACGGCATCCAGCTCGCCGGGCTCAAGGTCAAGGCGCAGAACCCGGCGGACTGGGAGATCGTCGGCGACTTCTACTCCTACGAGCCCTACGGCATGGCGATGCGGAAGGGCGACTCCGACTTCCGGGCGGCCGTGAACAACGGCCTGATGGACGGGATCGAGTCGCGGAAGTTCTTCGAGATCTACGACAAGTGGTTCGGCCCCAGGGGCGAGCTGCCGTACCCGATGACCGCGGCGGTCCGCGCCTTCATGCTCTACCAGGCCATCCCGAAGTAAGCGCCAACGCCCGAGCGGCGGGGCCGGGAGGCGCTCCGAACCCAGTGACGTTCCGTGGGTGAGGGGGGCGCCCCGGCCCCCCGGCGCTGCCCTCACGGCGGCAGTTCATCGGGCATCTTCCCGTGAGCTACCAGTTCAACTGGTCGGTGCTGTGGAGCGGGCAGTCGGGGCAGTGGCTGCTCAGCGGCCTGCTCCTCACCCTCGAGCTGTCGGCCGCGGCCTGGCTGCTGGCGGTGACGCTCGGGATCGCGGCGGGCGCCCTCCGCACGATGCCCTGGAAGCCCCTGCGCGCCCTGGCGACCTTCTACGTCGAGTTCTTCAGGAACGTGCCGCTGCTGGTCTGGATGTTCTTCTGGTACTTCGGCGTGCCGCCGCTCCTGCCGCGCGGCGCGCAGGACTGGGTCTTCGCCCACGGCCTCGAGCTCTGGGCGGCGGTCTGCGCGCTGGGCGTCTACAGCGGGGCGCGCTTCTCCGAGGTCCTCCGGTCCGGCATCCAGTCCATCCCGAGGACGCTCCTCGAGGCCTCGGTGGCCTCGGGGCTCACCGTGACCCAGGCTTACCGCTACGTGCTCCTGCCCATCGCGCTGCGCATCATCATCCCCCCGGCCACCAGCGAGTCGCTGAACCTGCTCAAGAACTCCTCGGTGGCGCTCACCATCAGCGTGGCCGAGCTCACCTTCCAGACGCGGCAGATCGAGACCTACACCGCCAAGGCCATCGAGGCGCTGACGGCGGGGACTCTCATCTACCTCGTGCTCTGCGTGACCGTTGCCTCCCTGATGGGGTGGGTGGAGCGGCGGACGGCCATCCCCGGCCTCATCACGGGCGGCAGAGGGAAGCGCGGATGAGTCTCGCGCGGCGGTCGCGGGCCCGGCGCTGGCGGGCGACAGCCCGGGCAGTTCCCGAGGGCGGGCACGTACTCGATGGCGCGTGCGCCCGGCGCGGGCCAGCGACAGCCCTGCGCCCGTCCGCCCGGCGCGGGCGGGCGACAGCCCCAGGTCCCGGCGCCCGGCGCGGGCGGGCGACAGCCCGGGTGCCCGCGCCATGGTAATGCTGGATCTCGGGGTCATCTGGCGCAACCTGCCCTTCCTGCTGGTGCAGGGGTTCCTGGGCTTCGGCACTTTCGTGGGGGGGACCTTGCGGCTGGCCATCCCGGCCATCGTGCTGGGCTTCCTGCTGGGCATCTTCATCGGCCTGGGCCGGCTCGCGCCCCAGGCGTGGATCCGGCTGCCGGCCACCCTCTACGTGGAGTTCTTCCGGGGTGTGCCGCTGGTGATGGTCATCTTCTGGATGTGGTTCATCATGCCCATGGTGCTCCAGACGGCTATCCCGGAGTTCGGGGTGGCGCTGGTGGCCTTCGTGGTCTTCGAGGCCGCCTATCTCGGGGAGATCGTGCGGGCCGGCATCCAGTCGGTGCCGCGCGGGCAGGTGGAGGCGGCGACGGCGGTGGGGCTCACGGGGCCGCAGACGATGCGGCACGTCGTCCTCCCCCAGGCGCTCAAGAACATGATCCCGTCGCTGGTGACGCAGTTCATCGTCCTGTTCAAGGACACCTCCCTGGCCTCCATCATCGGCTTCATGGACCTCACCAAGGCGGCCCAGGTCGTCAACAACCGCGAGATCCGCCCCTTCGAGCTGTACCTCTTCATTGCCGTGGTGTACTGGATCTGCACCTACTCCATGTCGCGCTACGCGCGCTCCCTGGAGCACAGGCTCGGCCCAGCCTGAGGCCGTCCGGCTCGCGCCGCGCGCCCCGCCGGCTTGACAAGGTCGGGAGCGCCCCGGATAGTGCCCGCTATGGCAGACCCTGACTCCTCCGCCGCCGGGCGGCCGTCGCCATTCGCGAGGAAGCCGCCTCCGCCTCGGGACGCCGCTTCCGGGGGAACCGCATCGCCACCGCCGCTGCCCCCGCTCCCGTCCTCGGGGAGCTACCGCACCGATCCCAGCATCGTCGCCCCGCGCCGCGAGAGCCGCCGGCTCTTCTTCCACGGCAGCGGCGGCTCGCTGTTCGGGATCTTCATCGTCAACACCCTGCTCACGCTCGTCACGCTGGGCCTCTACTACTTCTGGGCGAAGGTGCGGGTGCGGACCTACGTGCTGAGCCAGTCGGAGATCGAGGGCGACCGCTTCGCCTATCACGGGACGGGGCGGGAGCTCCTCCTCGGTTTCCTCAAGGCCATCGTGTTCTTCGCGGTTCCCATCGTCGTGCTCAGCTTCGTGCGCGACGTTCTCGACGTCTGGGTGGGGCTCAAGGTGCTGGCCGGGCTGCTGGTCTATCTCCTGGTCGTCGTGTTCATCCCGGTGGCGACCGTGGGGGCCCGCCGCTATCGCCTCAGCCGCTCGTCGTGGCGGGGGATCCGCTTCTCGTTCCGGGGCCGGGCGCGGGACTTCGTGCGGATCTTCGTCGTGGGCTCCGCCGTGAGCTCGGTGACCTTCGGCCTCTACTACCCGTTCTTCGACGTCCAGCGCTACGCGTTCATGGCCGGCCAGGCGTGGTTCGGGACCCGGCAGTTCGGGTTCACCGGCGCCGGCCGGGATCTCTTCGGGCCCTTCCTTCTGGCGCTGCTGCTGACACCGTTCACGCTGGGGCTCGTCTGGTTCTGGTACCTGGCGCGCCGGCGCCGGTACCTCTGGGACCACACGACGTTCGGCGCGGCGCGCTTCCGCTGCGCGGTCACCGCGGCTCCGCTCTTCCGGTTGCTGGCCGGCAACCTCCTCCTCCTGGTGCTGACCCTGGGGCTCGGCTGGCCGTGGGCCAAGGTGCGCACGATCCGGTTCGCCTTCCGGTACCTGACGCTCGAGGGGCCGCTGGACCTCACGGCCATCCAGCAGGACGCCCGGGCCGCCTCGGCCACCGGCGAGGGGCTCGCCGGCCTTCTGGACGCGGGCGGCGGCTTTGACCTCGGGTAGCGTCAGGAGCGACTGGGAGGGCGTCTACCTCGACGGGCGGACGCCGGCCCGCCAGCCCGCCCAGATCCGGCTCATGCGAGGCGGCCTCGAGGTGACCACGGCGAGCGGCGGGACCTTCTGGTGGCCGTACGGCGAGATCCGGCAGACGCAGGGCTTCTACGAGGGAGAGCAGGTGCGCCTCGAGCGGGGCCGGGACCTCACCGAGGCCCTGCTGGTGGCCGATCCCGGATTCCTGGCGAGCCTCCACGCGATCGCGCCCGAGCCGGCCTCGCGCTTCCATCACCCGGGCCGCCGCGCGCGGCGCGTCCGGCTCACGGCGCTCGCCGCGGTGGCGGTGCTCGGCATCGGGGCCGCCCTCTACCTGTGGGGGATCCCTGCCGCGGCGCGGGTCGTGGCCGCGCGCGTGCCCGTCTCGTGGGAAGAGCGGCTCGGCCGGTCGATCGTCGAGCAGCTGGTCCCGGCGGGAAAGGCCTGCGCGGAGCCGGCGCGCCAGCGCGTGATCGACGACCTCGTCAGAACGCTCACGGCGCCGCTGCCGCGCCTCCCCTACACGTTCCGTGTCACCGTCGTGAACGACGCGACGGTGAACGCGCTCGCGGCCCCCGGTGGCTTCATCGTGCTCTTCCGGGGTCTCCTCGAGCGCACGCGCACCCCCGAGGAGCTGGCTGGCGTGCTGGCCCATGAGATCGAGCACGTGCTCCAGCGCCACGCGACGAAGGCGCTGGTGCAGCACGTCTCCACGGGGCTCCTCTTCACCGCGGTGACCGGCGACGTGAGCGGCGTCATGGCCTACGGGCTCGAGAGCGCGCGCGTGCTCGGGGCCTTGCGCTACAGCCGCGCAGCGGAGGAGGAGGCCGATGCCGAGGGGCTCCAGCTGCTCCTGGCGGCGCGCGTCGACCCCGCGGGCATGATCGCGTTCTTCGAGGGGATGGAGTCCCAGCGCGCCGCGGCCCCCGCCGTGCTCAAGTACCTCTCGACGCACCCCGCGACCGGGGATCGCCTCGCCCGGCTCCGCCAGCTGGCCCGCGGCGGGGGCCAGAGGCCCCCGGTACGGCTCCTCGAAGGCTACGAGTGGGCCGACATCCGCCGCATCTGCGGCTAGCGGCCGAGGGCCTCCAGCATCTCCTCCACGCGCGTGAACTTGACGCGCGGCCGGCCGGCGGCCTGGCCCCGGCTCACCTCCAGCTCGTTGAGCCTGAGCCAGTCCTGGAAGGAGAAGCACTTCGGCTGGCGCTCCCGGATGAGCCGCTCGGCGGCCTGCGCGGTGGGCGCGGCGGGCTGCAGCGTGAGCCCGGCCCCGAGATCCTCGAGCATGCAGGCTACCGTCTCGGCGGCGTCGGGCTTGTTGGTGCCGATCACGCCGCTCGGCCCCCGCTTGATCCAGCCCGCGGCGTACTCACCCACCACGGGCTGCTTCGTGCCGGGGTCGAGGACGCGCCCCTTCTCGTTGAGGATGACGTTCCAGGATTCGTTGAACGGCACCCCCGGCAGCGCGACGCCCCGATAGCCCACGGAGCGGAATACCAGGCCCACCGGGAGCTCCTCGACCGCGCCGGTCGGCTTCGGCTGGAGCGTGCCGGTGGCCGAGGCGTGCAGCGCGTTCCGGACGAGCCGCATCGCCCCCACCTCGCCCGCGGCGTTGCCGATGAGCTCCACCGGGGAGATCAGGAAGCGTAGCGTCAGCGTGCGCGCCTTGCCGCCGGGCTGGCGGCGCGCGAAGCCCTGGAGGATCTCGACCTTCTTGAGCGTGGCCCGATCCGGGTCGCGCTCCAGGGCGGCGCGGCTCAGGTCGTCCAGCGCCACCTCCTCCGGGCGCACCGCGATGTCGGCGTCGGCCAGTTCGCCCAGCTCCTTGATCTCGGGGTTGGTGAAGGCCGCCTGGGCCGGGCCGCGGCGCCCAAGGAGATAGACCTCCCTGATCCGGCTCTTGCGCAGCGCCTCCAGCGCGTGGTCCGCGATGTCGGTGGCCACGAGCTCCCCCGGGGTGCGGCAGAGGATCCGCGCCACGTCCACGGCCACGTTGCCGACCCCCACCACCGCCGCCCGCTCCTGTGAGAGATCGAAGTGCAGATCGCGGTAGTCGGGGTGCCCGTTGTACCAGGCCACGAACTCCGTGGCCGGGTGGCTCCCGGCAAGATCCTCGCCCGGGATCCCCATGCGCCGGTCAGTCTGGGCGCCCGTGCAGTAGACGAGCTGGTGGTAGTGCCGGCGGAGGTCGTCCACGCTGACGTGCTTGCCCAGCTCGACTCCGCCGAAGAAGCGGAAGCGCGGGTGGCCGGCGACCTTCTCGAAGGCGGCCGTCACGGACTTGATCTTCTGGTGATCCGGCGCCACCCCGGCCCGCACCAGCCCATAGGGGGTCGGCAGGCGGTCGAACGCGTCGATCCCGGCGACGAGCCCCTCCTGCTTGAGCAGCTGGTCGGCGGCGTAGAACCCCGTGGGGCCGGCGCCGACGATGGCGACACGCAGCGGCTGCGCCTCGGTTCCAGGTCGGATCATTGGAGGCCTCTCAGGTCTGTTTCGCCAGGAGCTGGGTCTGCAAGGTCTCCAGCTCTCCCTCGTACTGGTCGCGCTGCGCCTTCACCAGGTCCCCGATGGAGACGATCCCCACCAGCGCCCCCTGGTCCATCACGGGGACGTGGCGGATCCGCCGCTCGGTCATGGTGTGGGCGACGGTCTGCACGTCATCGTGCGGGGCGCCGATGATCACGTCTCGCGTCATCAGCCCGCTCACCACCAGGGCGAACACGCCCTCGTCCCGCGCCGCCCCGCGCACGATGTCGCGCTCCGAGAGGATCCCAACCGGCTGCTGGCGGCCGTCCACGACGACCAGGGCGCCGATCTTGTGCTGGACGAGGAGGCCGAGCGCCTGCCGGATGGTCTCCTCCGGCCGGATCGTGACCACCCCGCGCCCCTTCCTCGCGAGCAGGTGTGCGATGTTCATGGGAGACCCTCCTTCGGGAGCCGACAGGCCCCTTCGGTCCGATTGCCCTGGACCCCCAGATCCGGGCGCGTGCGACACACGAGTGACGATAACAAATTTCCGCCCCGCGAACATGAGCCGACCGGCTCAGGGGGGAGTTCCGGGGCCCCGCGTCATGGGGTCTCTGCCCGCAGCAGCGCCTCCTTCTGCGGGCGAGTGAGCGACTTGATCCGGCGCTCTTCTCTCAGCGCCTGGCGCCACGCGCGCACCCGGCGCGCCCAGACCAGCTCGACGGGTAGCCGCGAGCGGGTGTAGCGCGAGGCGCGCCCGTTCCGATGCTGCGCGAGCCGCCGGGCGAGGTCCTTGGCGCTGCCCGTGTAGAGGGACCCGTCCCGGCAGCGCAGGATGTAGATGCAGGGCATGCTGGCCCCGGTTGACGGCGGCGCGCGCCGGTCCGGCCTGCTCAGCCTGGGCCGGGGCCGGGGGGCTCGAGGATGCGCATCCAGAGCGCGCGGCACTCCGCGGGCAGGGAGGAGAGCCGGCTCTCGACGTCGGCCACGGTCGCCTGGAGGAGGCTCACGCCTTCGGCGGCCAGTCCTTGAAGCGCTGGCGCAGGACCTTCTTGTCGAACTTGCCCACGCTGGTCTTGGGGACGGCCTCGATGAAGGTCACCTCGTCGGGGAGCCACCACTTGGCCACGCGCGGGGCGAGGTAGTCGAGGATCTCCCGGGCGGTGAGGGAGTCCCGGTACTCGGGCTTGGGCACCACGCAGGCCAGCGGGCGCTCCTGCCAGCGCTCGTGGGGCACCGCGATGACGGCGGCCTCCAGGACCTTCGGGTGGCCCATGATGGTCGTCTCGAGGTCCACGCTGGAAATCCACTCGCCGCCGGACTTGATCAGGTCCTTCGTGCGGTCGGTGATCTGGACATACCCCTCGGCGTCGATGGTGGCCACATCTCCGGTGCGGAACCAGCCGTCGGCGGTGAACTGCGCCTCGCCGGTGGGGTGGTTGTGATAGGCGCTGACGATCCAGGGCCCGCGCACCTGGATCTCGCCCACGCTCTTGGCGTCCCAGGGCTGCTCGCGGCCGGCCTCGTCCACGATCCGGAGGTCCACGCCGGCCACGGCGTAGCCCTGCTTGGCCTTGATGGCGTAGCGCTCGGCGTCGGGGAGCGCCTCCATGTAGGACTTGAGCCGACACGTGGTCCCCAGCGGGGTCATCTCCGTCATGCCCCAGGCGTGGAGCATGTTGGCGCCGTACTTCTTGTCGAAGGTCTCCAGCAGGCTCCTCGGCGCCGCCGACCCCCCGATGGGGATGCAGCGGACGGACGAGATGTCCCACTGGGGCTCCTTCTCCAGGATCGAGTGGATCGCGATCCACACCGTGGGCACCGCGCCCACGAAGGTGACGCGCTCGTTGTGGATCATCTCGATGATGTCGCGGGGCTGGGGGTTGGGGCCGCCGAAGAACTGGGTCGAGCCGTTCAGCACCCCCGCGAAGGGCACGCACCAGGCATTGGCGTGGAACATGGGGACGATGTGGAGGATGACGTCGCGCTCCGAGATGCCGAAGGCGTCGGCCATGGACGAGGCGAAGGAGTGCAGGTAGATGGCCCGGTGCGAGTAGACGACGCCCTTGGGGTGGCCCGTGGTCCCCGAGGTGTAGCACATGCCCGCCGCATCGTTCTCGTCGAGCCGGGGCCAGTCGGTGACGGGCGTCGCCTCGCGCAGGAGCGTCTCGTAGTCCAGCGTGCCGGGGGGGAGCTCCCCGCCGGGCGTGTCCTTCATCAGGATCACGTGGCGGACGGTCCGGAGGTCCTTCCGGATTGGCTCGATGACGGGCCAGAGGCTCGCATCGGCGATCAGCACCTGGTCCTCGGCATGCGTGACGATGTAGGTGATGTCCTGGGGCGCCAGCCGCAGGTTCACGGTGTGGAGCACGGCGCCCATCATGGGCGCCGCGAAGTAGACCTCCAGGTGACGGTGGGAGTTCCACGCCAGCGTCCCGACCCGATCGCCCTTCCGCACGCCGAGCTTCGCGAGGGCCCCGGCCAGGCGCGCCGTGCGGTCGGCCCAGTCGGCGTAGCTGAGCTTCTCGAGCCCCACGCCCGGGACGCGGGTGCCGAGCACCTTCTTCGGATACACCCGGCGGGTCCGCTCGAAGAACTGGGTGAGGGTGAGCGGGTAGTCCATCATGAGACCCTTCATGGCCGGTCCTTTCTCGCGGGCTTCGGTGGTCGCGCGCTGCCGCGGGCGCCCCGCCCCATGGGCGCCCCTAAGATAGGGGCGGCGCGCAGGACTGTCAACGCGGGGCCGTCGCCTTTACCCGCCTGGGTGATTCGGGTATGGTGAGGGCGGCATGAACTCGCGCTGGGACGACGCGGCGGCCCGCGGCCTCGACGATCTCGATCTCCTCGTCTACACCTCCCGCCTCGTCGGCGCCGAGACCTCGCTGGTGGTCTGGGGCGGCGGCAACACCTCCATCAAGCGCGCCGAGCGCGACCACCGGGGGCGTGCGGCGCGCGTGCTGCGGGTCAAGGGCAGCGGGTCGGACCTCAAGAGCATCCAGCGGGAGCATTTCCCCGGCGTTCGCCTGGACGACATCCTGGCGCTCCTCGAGCGCGAGGACATGGGCGACCAGGAGATGGTGGACTATCTCCGCTTCGCCCTCCAGGAACCTGACGGCGCGCGCCCGTCCATCGAGACCTTGCTGCACGGCTTCCTGCCGGCCGAGGCGGTGATCCACACCCATGCCGACGCGATCGTCTCCCTCACCAACAACACCCGCGCCGCTGACGTCCTCCGCGCGATCTATGGTGACGAGGTGGCGGCGCTGCCGTACCGCCGGCCGGGCTTCAGGATCTCGCGCGAGGTGGCCGAGCTTCTGCAGCAGCGGCCGGGGCTCCGCGCCATCCTCCTCGAGAAGCACGGGACGATCTGCTGGGGCGCGACGCCGAAGGCGGCCTACCTGGCGACGGTGGAGCTGATCAGCCGGGCCGAGGAGGCCATCGCGCAGCAGGCCCGCGGGCGGGTCCGCTTCGGGGGGGTCGCCGTCCCCGCGCCGGCCACCGAGGAGCGGAGAGCCGTGGCGCTCGCCGCGGCGCCGCATCTGCGAGGCCTCGTGGGCCGGGAGCGCCGCGCCATCGTGCTCTTCGACGATGCGCCCGACGTCCTGGAGTTCGCCGCCTCCCGCGAGGCCCAGGCGCTCTGCAACGTGGGCCCGGCCACTCCGGACCACACGATCTACACCAAGCGGCTGCCGTGCTTCGTCCCTGTGGACCGCCCCGCCGACCCGGAGGCGGTGAAGGCGGCCCTCGGCGCCTCCGTGGAGCGCTTCGTCGCCGACTACACCGCCTACATCCGGGCGCATGACCGGGAGGGGGCGGCGGCGCTCGCGGATCCATACCCGCGCGTCGTCGTGGTGGCGGGACTCGGCATGTTCACCACGGGCAAGGACCGCCGCACCGCGGGCATCGTCAGCGACATCTATCACCACACGATCTCGGTGCTGGGGGCGGCCTCGTCCTTCGGGCCCTATGTCTCGCTCTCGGCGCAGGATGCCTTCGACGTCGAGTACTGGCCGCTCGAGCTCTACAAGCTCGCCCAGGCGCCCCCCGAGCGTGAGCTGTCGCGTCGCGTGGCGCTGGTGACGGGCGCCGCAGGCGCCATCGGGCGGGCGGTGGCGCTGCGCCTGGCCGCCGAGGGGGCGCACGTCGTGCTGGCCGACGTGGACGAGGCCGGGGCGCGCAAGGCGGCCGACGATCTCCGCACCGCCCATGGGGCGGGACGCGCCCTCGGCCTCGGCCTGGACGTGACGAGCGAGGCCTCCGTGCGCGCCGCCTTCGAGGAGACGGTGCGCGCCTATGGCGGGCTCGACATCGTCGTCTCCAACGCCGGCATCGCGCACTCGGCGCCGGTGGATCGCATGGAGCTCGGCGACTGGGAGCGCTCCTTTGCGGTGAACGCCACGGGCCACTTCCTCGTGGCGCGCGAGGGGATGCGGCTCCTCGAGGCGCAGGGGCTCGGGGGCACCTTCGTCTTCGTCGCCACGAAGAACGTGATGTCGCCCGGCAAGGACTTCGCCGCCTACTCGGCGGCCAAGGCGGCGGAGGCCCAGCTCGCCAAGGTGCTGGCCCTCGAGGGTGG
The DNA here is from genome assembly GCA_016188005.1 of Candidatus Rokuibacteriota bacterium. Classification (NCBI taxonomy): domain Bacteria; phylum Candidatus Rokuibacteriota; species Candidatus Rokuibacteriota bacterium. The sequence goes on from JACPIQ010000062.1 coordinate 33,742, forward strand.
CCCGCACGGCATCCGCTCGAACATCGTGAACCCCGACGCCGTGTTCCGGGAGTCGAGGCTCTGGTCCGCCGAGGTCCGCCGCGAGCGGGCGCGCGCCCAGGGCATCGCCGTGGACGAGCTGGAGGAGTTCTACCGGAAGCGCAACATCCTCGCCCGGCCCATCCTGCCCGAGGACGTGGCCGAGGCGGTGCTCTTCCTCGCCTCCGACCGCTCGGCGAAGACCACTGGCTGCACGCTCACGGTGGATGGCGGCGTCAAGGACGCCTTTCCGAGGTAGCGCGTGCCCCCCATCCGGTTCGGCGTCTCGCTGTCGCCGCAGCCGCCCGAGCGCCAGTTCGCGCTCGCCCGGCGCGCCGAGGCCCTCGGGTTCGACTCCCTGTGGACCGGCGACCACATCTCCTTCCACAGCCCGCTCTACGAGTCGCTCACGCTGCTGGCGGCTTACGCGGGCCTCACGACGCGGATCCGGCTCGGCAGCGCCGTCTACCTCCTGGCGCTGCGCCACCCCACGGTGGTGGCCAAGGTCACCTCCACGCTGGACGTGCTCTCCGCCGGACGCCTGATCTTCGGGGTGGGGGTGGGCGGGGAGAACCCGAAGGAGTTCGAGGCCTGCGGCGTGCCCTACACCGAGCGCGGGGCGCGCGTCACCGAGGGGATCGACGTGATCCGGACGCTCTGGCGCGACACCCCGGCCTCCTTCAAGGGGCGCTTCACCCAGTTCGATGCGGTGAGCATCGATCCCAAGCCGGTGCAGCAGCCGGGCCCGCCCGTCTGGATCGGCGGGCGGTCGGACGCGGCGCTGGCCCGGGCCGGACGCCAGGGCGACGGCTGGATCTCCTACGTGATCCAGGCGCCGCGCTACGCCGAGAGCCTCGGGAAGATCCGCGCCGCCGCCGAGGCGGCCGGGCGCCCGCTCGACGGCTTTGCGCCGGCCCACCTGACCTTCATCACGCTGGGGCGCGACCAGGAGGCGGCGCGTGCCCTCTGGGTGGAGCGGCTCAGCCGGCGCTACGCCCAGGACTTCGGCCCGCTGGCCGAGAAGTACGGCTTCATCGGCAGCCCCGACCGCTGTGCCGAGCGGATCGAGGCCTTCATCCGGGCGGGCTGCCGCTACTTCGTGCTGAACCCCATCTGCCGGCCGGAGGAGCAGGCCGAGATGGTCGAGGCGCTGGCGGCCGACATCGTCCCCCGCTTCACCTGATGGGGTCAGGTCTTGAATTCCGACAGTATGGGAAGAGTTGCACAAAGTGCAGGATTTCAAGACCTGACCCCGGGGGGAGGGTAGCCCGTGGCACAGAGGGCGCGACAGTGCCGGGCCGAGGTGCTGGCGGTTCGCTCGCTCACTCGCGACGTGATCGAGGTGGACCTTCGCATGGTCGAGCCCGACGCGCTCGACTTCCAGGCCGGCCAGTGGGTCTCCGTCCCCTTCGGTCCGAAGACCGTCCGAGCCTACAGTATGGCCTCGTCGCCGACACGGCGGCGGGTGATCACCCTCTCGGTGGACGTCGCGCCCGCCGGCCTGGGGTCGGAGTGGGTGCGCTCGCTCAAGCCGGGCGACCCCGTCCAGTTCAAGGGGCCCACCGGCGGCTTCGTGTTCACCCGCGCCGACCCGCGGCGCGCGCTGTTCGTCGCGGAGGAGATCGGCATCGTGCCCATCCGCTCCATCCTCAGCGAGCTCTACGAAACCGGCTACGGGCGGCCCAGCGCCCTCATCTTCTGGGCGCGCGATCCCTCGTGGCTGATCTACGACGCGGAGTTCCGCTCACTGGCCCGGCGGTACCCGTCTTTCTCCCACTTCCCCGCCGTGCGCGAGGCGCCGCCGGGCTGGCGCGGCGAGAAGGGCGAGGCCCATGAGGTGGTGGACCGGCTCGTCCACAGCGTGGACCGCTTGCTCGTCTACGTCTGCGGCGGGGAGGCGACCATCAAGCAGGTGCGCGAGGCACTGGTGCGGAAGGGGATGGACCGCAAGAGCATCCGCTGGGAGAGGTTCTGGTAGGGCGGAGGATCTCCCATGGCCGACCTGACCGGCGGACATCTGGTAGCGCGCACGCTCAAGGAGGCGGGCGTCGGGCACATCTTCACCCTCTGCGGTGGCCACATCCTGCCCATCTACGACGGCTGCGTGACGGAAGGGCTCCGGGTCGTGGACATGCGCCACGAGCAGGCGGCAGCGCATGCGGCGGATGCCTATGCGCGGCTCACGCGGAACATCGGCGTGGCGGTGGTGACGGCGGGGCCCGGCGTCACCGACGCCGTCACGGGCGTGGCCAATGCGTACTCGGCGCGGAGCCCGCTGCTACTCATCGGCGGCGCCGCCCCGCTGGGGCTTCGCGGGCTCGGCGCGCTGCAGGAAACCGAGCAGGTGGCGCTGCTCCGGCCGATCACGAAGGGCGCGTGGACCGTGCCCGAGACGCGGCAGATCCCGGAGGTGCTCACCACGGCCATCCGCAGCGCGCTCACCGGGCGGCCGGGGCCCGTCTTCGTCGAGATCCCGGTGGATCTCCTCATGACCATGATCGAGGATCGGCTGGCGCCGATCCCCACGGCGTACGTCCACCGCGAGCGCCAGGCGGCCGATCCCGACTCGATCCAGCGCTTGGTGGATCTCCTGGCCCGTGCCGAGCGTCCCGTGGTGATCGCGGGCAGCGGCGTCTACTGGGATGGCGCGGCCAAGGACCTCGCAGCCTTCGCCGAGCGCGCGGGCGTGCCGGTGTTCATGAACGGCGCGGGGCGCGGCTGCCTGCCGAGCGATCATCCGCAGGCCTTCTCCCAGGCGCGGGGGTTCGCCCTCGGCCAGGCCGACCTCGTGCTCGTCCTGGGGACGCCGCTCGATTTCCGCCTGGGCTACGGCCGGCCGCCGAGCTTCGCCGAGGCGGCGCGGGTGGTGATGGTGGACTCGGACCCGGTGGAGCTGGGCCGGAACCGCCCCCTGGCCCTCGGTCTCTGCGGCCACACCGGCCTCATTCTCCGCCAGGCGGCCGACGCCCTGCCGGCCGGACTCTCCGGCCGGGTGGAGCGGTGGCGCGAGGCCGTGAGGCGGAAGGAGACCGACAGCCAGGCAAAGCTCGCCGTGGAGCGGCAGTCGGACGGCGTCCCCATCAGCCACTACCGGATGGCCCACGAGATCGCCGCCGTGGTGGACGCGGGCACGACCGTGGTGGGAGACGGCGGGGACGTGGTGGGCTGCGCCTCGAAGATCGTGGCGCTCCGGCGCCCCGGCCAGTGGCTCGACCCGGGCCCCTTCGGCTGCCTCGGCGTCGGGCCGTCCTTCGCCATCGCCGCCAAGCTCTTGCGCCCCGACCAGCGGGTGCTCCTGATCGCGGGGGACGGCGCCTTCGGGCTCAACGGCATGGAGATGGAGACGGCCGTGCGCTTCGGCCTGCCCATCACCGTGATCGTCGGTAACGACGGCGGCTGGGGGCAGATCCGCAACCCCCAGCTCTCCTTCTTCGGCGAGGAGCGGGCCGTGGCCACCTCGCTGCCCTTCACGCGCTACGACCTGATGGTGGAGGCCCTCGGAGGCCGGGGCGCGCACCTCACCGATCCGAAGGCGGTGCGTCCGGCCCTGGAGCGCGCGCTGGCGTCGGACGAGGTCTGGTGCCTCAACGTGGTCCTGGACCCGGGGGCCTATCGCCGGACGGGCCAGGTCTCCATGGCCATTTGAAGATCGCCTTCCTGACGCCGCATCTCCGCATCGCCGGCGGTGTGCGGGCGATCCTGACCTACGCGGACCGTCTGGCCGGGCGCGGGCACGAGGTGTCGGTGCTCGTGCCGGCCGGGAGCGACGTCAAGGCCTGGTGGCGCAACCGCGGGGGTCGCGGCCCCGACTGGATGCCGGGCCTCCGCGCCCGGGTGCGCTGGGTCGGCTCATGGGAGCCCGAGCTTCTGCCGGATGGCGACGCGCTGGTCGCGACGGCCTGGCAATCGGCGCCCGCCGTGGCTGCGGCGCCGGCGCGCTGCGGCAGGAAGTTCTATCTCGTGCAGCACTACGAGAGCCTCTACCATGGTGAGCCCGCCCGCGTGGATGAGACCTATCGCCTCCCGCTCCGGAAGATCGTCATCTCCACGTGGCTGGCCGGCATCATGCGCGAGCGCTTCGGGCAGGAGGCCCCGGTGCTGGTGACGCCGGTGGACCCGGCGCTCTTCCACCCGGTGCCGCCCGAGCGGGAGGATGGGCTCCTGCGCGTGCTGATGCTCCACCACGAGTACGACTGGAAGGGCGTGCCCGAGGGGCTCGACGCCTACGCGCGGGTGAGCGCGCGGCGCGCGGAGCTGAGGCTGGTGGGGTTCGGGGTCAAGACGCCGCGCACGCCGCTGCCGTACGACGAGTTCCTCGAGAACCTCCCCCAGGAGCGCCTGGCCTGGCTCTACAGCCGCTGCCCCATCTACCTCTGCCCGTCCTGGGACGAAGGGCTCGGGATGCCGCCCATGGAGGCCATGACCTGCGGGGCGGCGCTGGTCACCTACGATAATGGCGGCTGCCGCGACTACGCCCTGGACGGCGAGACCGCGCTGGTGGTTCGCCGGCGCGACGTGGACGCGCTGGCCCGGGCGCTCGCGCGCCTGGTGGACGAGCCCGACCTCCGCGACCGGCTGGCGCGGGCAGGGCGGGCGTGGATCCGCAGCCGCTTCGACTGGGAGCGCGCCACGGCCCGCATGGAGGCGCTCTTGACTGGCGGCCTGTAGATGAGTCACTTCCTGTTCTGGCAGCGATGGCTGGTCGTCCTCAGCGTGCTCACGTCGGTGTTCGGCCTCCTGCTGGCATTCCTGAGTCGAACAGCGCTCTTCGATGTCCTGTTCAACAGGCGAGTCGACCCGGTGTTCTGGGGCGACGGGGAGCCGGCCGCGGCGGCGCTGCTGTTCCAGGGGTGGATCTATGGTGTGGTGGGAGCGACGGTCGCCGGCTGGGGGGTGATGATGGCGTTCGTCGCGTGGCACCCGTTTCGCCAGAAGCAGAGGTGGGCGTGGAACTGCCTGGCCGCGGGGATGCTCGTGTGGTTCGTCGTGGACACCTCGATCACCCTCCATTTCGGGGTCGTCTTCAACGCGGCCTTCAACACCATCCTGTTTGCCGCCGCCCTGGTTCCATTGCTCATGACCAGGAAGGAGTTCTCCGGCGAGGGCGGCGGATAGATCGGCCCTGACCCGGCCGGCCGGGAGCCAGAGCCAGGTCTTCCATATCTGGCGGTTCCAGCCCACATGACCCCCCATATGTCGAGCTTGATTACACTCAACACGTGATGTGTAATATCGGAACCCGGTAGTACAGGGCGATGCCCCATGGCCATTCCGATCGAGACCTTGCCTCCGCCAGGGCGGGGTTCCACGGAGGTCGACCTCCTGCTGGGCGCCTTCCCCCGAGGGCGGCTCAGCGAGATCGTCGGCCCCTGGTCCTCGGGTGGCGAGAGCCTGCTCCTGGCCCTGCTCGCCCGCGCCACGACCAGAGGACGGCTCGCGGCTCTCGTGGACGGGGCCGATGCCTTCGACCCGGCGGCGGCCGCGGCGGCGGGGGCGGATCTCTCCTCGTTCCTCTGGGTGCGCTGCGGGGGAGACACTCTCCGGGCGCTGAGGGCGGCCGATCTCCTGGCGCGCTGCCCGGGATTCGCCGTGGTGGCTCTCGACCTTGACGAGAGGCTGTTGAGCCGACGGCAACCCGTTCCTCCCGCCGCGTGGCGGCGGCTCCAGCGCGCGGTGGAAGGAAGCGGGGCGGCGCTGGTCCTCCGCGCCTCTCGCCATGTCGCGGGCGCCGCCGCCGGCCTCGTGCTGGAGGTGGAGCGCGGGCGAGCGCAGTGGGTCGGATCGCCGCGCCCCACGCGGCTTGCTGGCCTCCTCTCCCGGGTCCGCGTGCTCCGCTCACACGCGCCTTCTCCACTCCCGGCAGAGGGAGTGTGGACTTTCTCGTGGCGGCTATGAGGCGGATCAGCTGTCTCCTGGCCCGCGATGAGGCGCTCCCGCTCGGGGAGGCGGAACAGCGCGCCCTGCTGGAGGTGGCGCTGGCTCACTCGCCCCGGGTGGAAAGCGCGGGGCCGGGACTCGCCTATCTTGACGCCACCGGTCTCAGGGGGCTCTTCGGTGAAGAGGCCGAGATCGGCGAGCGGCTCTGTCAGGTGGCGGCCGAGCTGGGGCTCTCGGTGCGGGTCGGCATTGCCGGGAGCCGGGCCGGCGCCCTCCTGGCGGCGCGCTGGGGAGACGGCGTCGCGGTCATTCCCCCGGGCGACGAGGCCGCCTATCTCGCCCCCGCCCCGCTTGCCCTCCTCGATCTTCCGAAGGAGACGGCGCGGCTCCTGGAGCGCTGGGGGATCCGGACGCTGGGCGAGCTCAGCCGGCTCCCGACCCCGGCCCTCTTCGAGCGGCTCGGCGCCGACGGCCCGCGGCTCCAGGCGCTCGCTCGCGGAGAGGACCCGCGCCCGCTCTCCCCCTGGGCGCCTCCCCGCATGCTCGAAGAGAATGTCGAGGGCGACTGGGCGATGGACACGCTCGAGCCCATCGTCGCCCATCTTGCCGATCTCGCCGGGCGGGTATGCGCCCGTCTCTCTCGCGAGGGGCTGTCGGGCGATGCCTTCGAGTGGTCCTGCCGACTCGACGATGGGACATCCCACGACGGGCGGTTCGTCGCCGCCGTCCCCACGGCGGACCCCGGTATCGTTGTTCACCTGCTCCGCGTGGCGCTCGAGTCCCGCCCCCCCCGGGCGGCCGTCACCGGCATCACGCTCCGGGCCCAGCCGGTCCGCGTCCCCTCGGTCCAGGAGACGCTGATTGGCTCCTCCCGGTCGAGCCCCCGCGCCCTCGCCGAGACCCTCGCCCGGCTCGCCGCGCTGATGGGGCCGGAGCGCATCGGCGTCCCCGTGCTCCTCGACAGCCACCGTCCCGACGCCATGCGGCTCGAGCCGTTCCGCCTCGCCGAGGCTTCCGAGGGAGGACGAAGGGGAGGAGGAGGCGCGAGGGGGGAGAGAGAGGAGGGAGAAGGCGGCGAGGCGCGAGGGGCCGTGCTGGCACTCTGCCGCCTCCGCCCGCCCCGCCCCGCCGCGGTGAGGCTCACCGCCGGCCGCCCCGTGCATCTCCGCTCCGATCTCCTCACGGGGAGCATCGTCGCCAGCGCGGGGCCATGGCGCGCCTCGGGGGAGTGGTGGGGCGAGCGCCCCTTCTTCCAGGACGAGTGGGACGTGGAGCTCGAGGGCGGCACGCTCTGCCGGCTCAGCCATGACGGCTCCACCTGGTTCCTCGCCGGCATCTACGACTAGCGTGAGTTTACCCCGGAGCTGGTGGGCGCTTCGGGAAACGGGCTGAAATCACGCGCGATTCTCGCCCGAGGAGCGTAGTTACTACGGAGTCGGGAGCAAGTCAAAGCCCACCGCCAGCCGCCGCGCTGGCTCGGGC
>JACPIQ010000063.1 GCA_016188005.1 Candidatus Rokuibacteriota bacterium
CTTCATGGTGCCGCTGCCGGCCATCCTCTTCTACGCGGTCACCTTCCCGCTGCAGTCGCTGGCCGCCCAGCAGGCGGCCTGGGCGCTCGATCTCCTGGGCGTGCCGGTCATCCTGGACGGCAACGTGATCCACCTGAGCCAGCTCACCCTGGGAGTGACGGAGGCCTGCAGCGGCATCCGCTCGCTCATCTCCCTCCTCGGGGGGGCCGTGGCGTGGGCCTATCTCGCCTTGCCGGGAGGCTGGCTGATGCTGATCTTCGTGGTCTCCACAGTGCCGATCACCATCCTCGCCAATGCGGGGCGCGTCATCTCGACGGGGCTCATCGGCCAGTGGTTCGGCGTGGAGTACGCCTCCGGCTTCTTCCACACCTTCTCGGGGTGGGCCGTCTTTGTCTTCGCCTTCGCTTGCCTCTTTGCCCTGCATGGCTTGCTGCGCTGGGCCCGGGGGCGGTTCGCGCGGCGGCGGGCGTGAGGACCTGGACGCGCGCGGCGCTGTCCTGCGCGCTACTGCTCGGGGCGCTGCTCCTCCTGCAGCTCCGCTCGCAGGGCGAGGCAGTGGCGATCCGCAAGACCTTCGACGCCTTCCCCGAGACGATTGGCGACTGGCGGGGGCGCGAGGCCACCATCTTCGAGATGGACGTCCTCAACGTCCTCAAGGTGAGCGACTACCTGATGCGGCGCTACACGGACCCCTCGGGGCGGAGCCTGTGGCTCTACATCGGCTACTGGGCCTCGCAGCGCAAGGGGGCGCAGATCCACTCGCCGCGGAACTGCCTGCCGGGCGGCGGCTGGGAGCCGGTGGAGGCCTCCTTCCTGACCATTCCCCTGCCCGCCCCGCATGCCCCGATCACGGTGAACCGCTACCTGATCCAGAAGGACCGGGACATGCAGCTGGTGCTCTACTGGTACCAGTCGCAGGGCAAGGCGGTGGCCCGCGAGGTGGAGGCCAAGGTGGAGATGGTGCGCAGCGCGATGCTCCGCAACCGTACCGACGGGGCGCTGGTGCGCGTGTCGAGCCCGATCTACGGCAGCGCGGCCGAGACGACGGAGCACCTCGTCCACTACGTCCAGGCCCTCTACCCACGCCTCGGCGAGCACCTCCCGGAATGACCACCCCGGGGTCAGGTCTTGCAATCCAGCACGCGCTCCCGGGGGTCAGGTCTTGAAATCCAGCACGCTCGCTGAGAGGGAATGTTGTATTGCAAGACCTGACCCCACTGGCGGGGGGCAGGCGTCAGCGAGGCGTCGGCGAGGGTCGGGCCCGGGGGCGCTTGCCCGGAGCGCGGCGAGGCCGACACGTGAAGGACACCTCGTAATCCAGCGCGCTGAAGAGCTTGACCATGGTCTCGAGGGTGAGGTTGTGCCCTGGGTTGCCCTCGATGCGCGAGATGTTTGGCGCACTCATGCCAACCTTGGCGGCGAGCTGCGTCTGGCTCAAACCCTTCTGCTGGCGGAGCGTGGCAAGCCGGACACCCACCCGGAGCGCCTTCAACTCCTCCTCGACGAGCGCCTTCATCTCGGGGTCGCCCATCTGCTTCTGGAAGTACCGGTCCCAGTTCGTCGCCTTCCTCACCTCTCGTCCCCCCACTCTGTCGGCCCCTCAGCCACTCTGTCGCTGCTCGAGATATCTCTTCATGCGCCCCTCGGCGACCCGCACGTCCCCTTCGGGGATCTCGCTCCAGCTCGAGTACGGGAACGGGAGTGTCGGCCCTCGCTCGGCCAGCAAACCCACCGCCACCACGATCTTGGCCCGCCGCGGCCTGTCCAGCGCGTCGAGGAACTCCCGGACCGGGCACCCGGCGTCGCTGTTCTCGTGGAACTCTACGGCCCATGCCGGGCTCACCGCCTGGGGCCTTCCTTGCCGCATGATACCTTGTGTGGTAACTCTGTCAACATAATCTCCTCCACGGTCTCACCGCCGCCGTCCGGCCCGACACCCTCCGGGCGTCATGTACCACCACGCGGGGTCAGGTCTTGCAATCCAGCACGCTCGCTGAGAAGGGTCGTCGGGTGATGGAGTCTCCGCGGGAACTGCTCGCGACGCGCCTCTTGCGCGCTCCGACTCTGCGCCGGGAACCAACCGGAGCGGACGGGGAGAGGCAACCACGCGCTCGTTCGATCACGAATGTCGTAATGCAAGACCTGACCCTGCTGATGGTGCTGGTGGCGGTGGTGGTAGCGCTGGCTGGCGGGTGCGCGCGCTCGCCCGAAGCCAGGAAGGCGCGCCATCTCGAGCGGGGCGAGCGCTACGCCAAGGCGGAGAAGTACCGCGACGCTATCATCGAGTTCCGCAACGTCCTCCGCATCGACAGCGCCAATGCGCAGGCCATCCGCCAGCTCGGGCTCGCCCACTTCCAGCTCGGCGAGATGGGGCAGGCCTTCCGCTTCCTCCTCCGGGCGCAGGAGCTGGAGCCGGACCAGCTGGAGGTGCGGCTCAAGCTGGCGAGCATCTACCTCCTCGGCGGCAAGCCGGACGAGGCCCGCGCCCAGGCCGAGATCGTGCTGGAGAGGCAGCCGAAGAACCTGGAGGCCCTCGTGCTGGCGGCGGGGGCGGCGAGCACTCCCGAGGGAGTGGAGGCGGCGATCCGGCGGCTCGAGGCGGCACGTGCCGACTTCGGCGGCCAGGCCCGCCTCTACCTGGCGCTTGCCGCCCTCCACCTGAAGAAGCGGGACGTGCCCGCCGCCGAGCGGGCCTTCCAGGAGGCTGTCGCCAGGGAGCCGAAGTCGGTCGAGGCGCACCTGGCGCTGGCCAACTTCCTCGTCGGCAAGCGGGATGCCTCCGGCGCCGAGCGTGAATTCAAGACGGCAGCCGAGCTCGCCCCCGCGGGGTCGCCAGCGCGGGTCAGGCTGGCCGACTTCTACCTCTTGCTGGGCCGGCCCGAGGAGGCAAAGAAGACGCTTGACGAGATGACCGGGAAGGCGCCCGACTTCCTGCCCGCCTGGCGCCGCCGTGCCGAGATCGCCTTCGCCGAGAAGAAGTGGGACGATGCCGTCAAGGCCCTCGACGTGGTCCTGAAGAAGAGCCCGTCCGACATCGACGGCCACCTGCTCCGCGGCCGCGTCCACCTGGCCAAGCGCGAGACGACGGAGGCGATCCAGGAGTTTCAGAAGGTGCTCAAGGCCGAGCCGCGCCTGGCGCCCGTGCGCCACCAGCTCGCGCTGGCGCATCTGCAGGCCGGGAGCCCCCAGCAGGCGAAGACGGAGCTGAAGGAGGCCGTGACCCTGGCCCCCAACTTCGCCGATGCCGTGCTGCTGCTGGCCGAGCTGAACATCCAGGCGGGAGCGGTGCAGCCGGCCATCGAGGATCTGGAGAGACTGCTCGCCAGGCAGCCGCAGCTCGTGCAGGCCCACGTGCTGCTGGGCGCGGCGTATCTGGCCAAGCGGGAGCCCGCCAGGGCCGTCGAGGTCTACCGCAAGTTCGCCGCGCTCCTGCCGAAACACCCGCGAGGCCCGTATCTCATCGGGATGGCACTCCTGGTCCAGGGCAAGCGCGCGGAGGCGAAGAAGCAGTTCGAGGCCTCGCTCGCCCTCGGTCCCGGGTTCATCGAGCCGCTCGCACAGCTCGTCACGTTCGCCCTCGCGGAGAAGCGACCCGATGCGGCGCTCGACCTGGTGAAGAATCAGATCGCCGCCGTGCCCAGGTCAGGCTGGCACCAGGACCTGCGCGGCACCGTCCACCTGGCGCGCGGGGAAACGGCGCTCGCCGAGACCGCCTACCTCAAGGCGATCGAGCTCGAGCCGCGTCTGCTCGGCCCCTATGTCCGGGTGGGCAGCCTCTACGCGAGCTCGGGCAAGTACGAGGAAGCGCTCGCCAAGTTCGGCCAGGCGCTGAAAGTGAACCCCGGCGAGGTCCGCGCGCTCATGCTCACCGGGGTCATCCACGAGCATCGAGGGGACTTCGCCAGGGCGCGGGAGGCGTACGAGAAGGCGATCGCCGCCGCCCCGCGCTTCGCGCCGGCCGCGAACAACCTCGCCTGGATCTACTCCGAGCACGGCGGCGACCAGGAGAAGGCACTCCAGCTCGCTCAGATGGCGAAGGAGGTCTCCCCCGAGGACCCACGCATCTCGGACACCCTGGGCTGGATCCTCCACAAGCGGGGTATTCACCAGCGGGCGCTCGCCCTTCTCCGCGACAGCGCGAGCAAGCTGCCCGACAGCCCGATGATCCAGTACCACCTGGGGATGGCCGCGCTGAAGGCCGGCGACAAGGAGGCGGCGCAGAGGGCGCTGACGATCGCCGCCAAGTCGCCGGCGGACTTCCCGGGAAAGGGCGAGGCCCGGCAGGCCCTGGCCGCCATCAAGTAGAGGGGCCCTCTTCGGGCCGGCGGCGCTGGCGCGGACTGCAGACACGAACGGCGCGACCAAGTGGGGTCGCGCCGTTCGCCTCCGAGGGCTTGCGGGTGCCTGGCGCTACTTGGCTCGGCGGCGGAGCCGGCGCCGTCCCGCGGCACCCAGACCGACCAGCATGGTGCCGAAGAGGAGCATCGACGTCGGCTCTGGGACCACCGTGAAGTGAATGGGATCCTCGGTACCCGCGTTCCAAGGAGTGGCCCCAACCCCCACGGCGGGCGGCGCGCCGAAGTTGACCACAATCGACATGTCGAACCCAAGGGCGGCAGCAAGAGCTGGCGTCAAGGCCCCCGTCGAATCGTAACTCGCCAGCACGTCGGCGGGTATCCCACCGGGGAGCACTGTCGGGCCAAAGGGCCCTCCGATGATGTTCAGGAAACCTTTTCCGGTCCCCGCCGTGATTCCCCCTGGGCCAAAAAATACCTGCGCGTTGAGCACCTCGGTGGGAAGACAGAAGAAGCACCCCCCACCGGCAACCATGAGACCAGCGGGGAGGGGAGCAAATACCGTCTCTGTCAGGAGCACATCCGCATCTGCTGCCGTGTTGATGCCGGGGTAGGCGTCCCCGGCAGCCATTGCCGCGCTGTGCTTCCCGGCACCGGCGCCACCCGGAAGGAATGCGGAGGATCCAGGAAAGTCTGAATAGGCCGTATACGTGCCGGCTGTCTTCGTGTCCACATAGAGATCGTTATGCCCGCCGAACCCCCCAAGGGCTGTTGCGGCGATAGTCCCAGCCTGTACGTTCGTATCCACGTATGGGAAGAACCCCGCCGGCATGAAGCCGACTTCGGCAAAGCCCGGGGCAAGCGGGCTGACCCGGGTGACCACGAGGTCATACGTGACAGAGTTGACCTCATCTACTGTGGAATCCCAGGTGGTTGGCGGAACGCCCCCGTGCCCGGGGTGGAACTGAAATGCGTTCAAGACCGAGATGCCGCGCAGAACTTGTCCCACGGCGAAGGCGGTGCCAGGTGGTGGAAGCGGTACACCGAGTGCGCCCGGACCAGCGCCGGTATACAGAGCTTCCGCGTCATTGTACTTGGCGTGGTATATGCCCTGCCCGATGGAGAGGGCATAGGCTTGCCCGTGCAGCAACAGCAACGCGCTGAGGCTCAGAGCGACCCACATTGCCTTCTCGCTTGCCTTCATGGGCTGATTCCCTCCCCCTGCTCTCTTGTCGTCTGGGATCCTTGGCACGTTGGTGCACCACCCTCGCGGCCGTAAAAGCAGCAATGCCCGTGCCACCCTGCCACGTCCGGATCACTTTCATGTTTTCAATAAGTTAGCCTCACGTCGTCGAGGGCCTTCTCGCAAGAGCCGGCACGGAAACCGCAGGGCTTTTCACAGGGCATACATCAAGGTCACACAGTGCGAAAAACAAGCCGTCGGACGTCGACCTTCTCCCGCGGGAGCCAGAGCCCCGTGGCGACCTCGGTGAGGCCGCCGCAGTACTCCGGGCGGTGGAGCCCGTCGATCACGGTGCGCTCGAGGTCGCTCACCTGCTGCCCCGGCCGGGGCGAGGCGCGAAAGGCGTTCGCCGCGATCGATACGTAGTGCGCCGACGACTCGCGTGTGTCAGTTCCTGGGGTCAGGTCTTGCAATCCGACACGCCGCCCCCGGCCGGTACCGCGGCCCATGTCGCCAGGAAGCGCATCGCAAGGAGGAACATGCCCACGAAGCCCGCACGCGGGAAGGCTGGCCCCTCGGCCGAATGTCCAGAACGATGTTGGACTGCAAGACCTGACCCCACCGACCAGCTGCTCGATCGCCATCGCGCCCCTTTCGTCTCCGGGGGCGGACACCGCGCTGGACCATCAGCGCCGCCGGCTCAGGCACCTGCCTCCCGTTCGGGGGCAGGATCGCCTCGTCACCGTTCGCGATCACCGATCTACGTGTTCACCATCCCGATCCTGGCGTTCACCATGAGCGATCTGGCTGGGGCTCGTCTCCCTCAACGTGGCAGACACGGAAGGCGCCCGGCGGACCCCGAGGGTGTTGGCCGGAGGCGCGGTGCCAGCTTTGCAGCTGGGATGAGGCGAGGCGGCCGCTGGCCGAGCTGAATTGGGGGGGGCGCCGGGGCCAGCACAGGCGATGCATGGGGGATGCAAGGGCGTTCTCTTCCTGTGCAGCGCTTTGCTGCCGTCCGCGGTCTCGTGGTTCCCAAGTGTCCGACAAGTGAACGGCCGGTTCCGGACGATCGAGTTGGCATCGGGTATGCTGTGGGAGTAAATGCCCGTAGAGTGGTCGCGGTGGCCGAGCGCCGCAGGGAGGGAATGCCGTGAAGAGAGCGAAAAGGACGATCTCCTTCCTCGCTGTCGGGGCCATGGTTCTCGTGGCTTCCGCCGTCTCAGACGCCGCCCCCATGTACAACCCGGCCACCGGACACTGGTACGACACAGTCCCCGGGGGCTTGCAAACCTGGGCCGCCGCGGAAGCCGGCGCCGTTGCGATGGGCGGCCATCTCGTCACCATCAACGACGCCGCAGAGCAGGCCTGGTTGCTCGCCAACGGCTGGGGTGCGCCCTTCTTCCTCTGGTGGATTGGGTTCAACGACATGGCCTCCGAAGGGAGCTTTGTCTGGGTGAGCGGCGAGCCTGTCACGTACACCAACTGGGCGGGGGGGGAACCGAACGACTTCGGGGGTAGTGAGGATGTGGTTGTGATGAACTGGTCTGCCTCGGCTGGCCTGTGGAATGATTTGCCTACATCGTGGACCGAGGCCACGGGCCTCGCCGAACTCCCCGCCAGCGCTGTCCCCGAGCCCACGACGCTGCTGCTCTGGGGCACGACGGCGGTGGGCCTCGCCGTCGTTCGCCGGCTGGGGCACCGCCGCTCGCCGTAGCGGCGTCCGCGCACCTGCAGGCTGCGGGGGACCGGTCGCCCCCGGGCGGCGTGTCACCGGCCCTCATCCCGCCAACCCTCGGCGATTTCTCCGGCCCTGAATGCGCTCCACCGGGCGCGGCGAGACCATCGGCCCCGAGCACGTCGTAGCCGAGGAGGGTCGAAGGCGGTGCGCGCAGGGCGAATCTGCTCCCCGCCAAGGGTTCGCCTCCGAACGCGCACAGCCCGCACGGGCGACCGAGGTGTATCGCCGGCTCGCCGCCCTGGCGCTGATGCATGGAGTCGGTCATCCGCGGCTGGGCGAGCGCTGACTCCACGGCCCCATGTCCCGCAGTCCGACGGGCCGCGCGGCTCGGGCAATCACGCGGGCGCAGAGCTCCAGTACCTCGACGAGGGTGAGGCGCCGCCCCCAGGCGAGGCGGCGTTACCGTTCAGCGTTCTTCCCGGGGATGTGGCTGGCAGCCGCTCGAGGCCCTCGACAGGCTGAGCGATGAGTTCCTCGACGCCGCTCATCATGGAGCTACTTGGCGGGAACAGGGACGCGCCGGGAGCGCGGCTGATCGTGCTTCAACGCTCGACGCGATTCAGCCAGTAACCGGGCCGCCGCTTCCCATGGGCGACGGCGAGAACCCTGACCTCGGCCCCGAGATCGATGAAGATCACGGCGTACGGGAAAGCGCGGGAGCAGTGCCCGTCGGATCACGAGATCCGCGGGCAGATCAAGCAGACGAGGGAAGGACACGGGAGAGGTCCCCACCAGGGGCAGAACACGCTGGACCTCGGCGAGGAACTCCATCTCCAGCCCTGGCCGCTGGGCCATGTACCACGCGGCTGCCTCGGCTACCCCATCAACCGCCTCTGGCGAGAGGCGGACAGCACTCAACGGCTGCAGAGTCGGCTCTGAATCTGGTCTCGCGCGGTGGTCCAGGGAACTCCAGGGCTGCCCGCCATGGCCGCGCGCGCGCGCCGCTCGAGTTCCTGGACCCAATCGGCCTCGGTACGCTGGTCGCTCGGCGTGTCGGGCTCCAGGGTTGCCAGCAGCTCAGCCACGATCCGGGCCCGCTCACCGGGTGCGAGCTTCAAAGCTTCCCGAAGGACTCGGTCGACCGTACCCGCCATCGCGGACACTCCCTCCTGTTCCACTTGTACCACGGAACCGTGTTCCCAGTGAACTCAGCCCCGGTGCCCGTGGGCAGCGGCGTCTGTCTATCAGACCGATTTCAATTCTCTCACGATCGGGCACACCGAAGATCCCAGCGCGGCCGATCATGACGGCTGGTACAGCGGGCCCGCCACCCCCCCCCCCGCATTCGGCGAGATCCAGAGCACCGTCGCCGTTTCCGGTAACGCCCTGCACGAGGCTACCTTCCTCGACAACGGGGTTGGCGAGCAAACCATCGACATCCGGCCCGTCGGTCCGCCGGACCTGTCCCTCAACCCGATCATGACGCTCTCGGTGGACTTCCGGGCTTCCACCGTCGACACTGGGTCGCCCCTCGAATACCGGGCAGGGCTAACGGTCAATGGGGGCCCATCCGGGCTTCGAGATCCTGGGATTCAACCTCGTCGGCGGCAACGGCGTCGCGCGGATCGACACCGCCGTCAGCGTCGGCCTGGCCGCCTTCAATGGCATCAACAACAACGTGCCCGTCCCGCTCATCATCGGGCAAGGCCTCGACTGGGACACTTGGTACAGCCTCACGCTGGTGGCGAATCAATCTGCGGACCGTTACCTGTCCCTGACGGTCAACGGCTTTACCGAGGACATCAGCGCCTTTGCCCTGCCGCGCTCGCGCCTGGATGACGGCGTGACCTGGGAGCGCGGCGCGTTGATGGAGCAAGTCATCGCCCAGGTGATCTCGTGATCTCCTCCACCACCGACCTTTCGGCGGGTGTGGAGGATCACGTGTACTGGGACAGCCTCAGCGTGGACGCTTCCCCCGTTCCGGAACCCACGACGTTGCTGCTCTGGGGGACGTCGCTGCTCGGGATCGCTGGCCTCCGGCGCTGGCGGAGGCGGTTGCAGGGCTAGCGTTCAAGGGGAGAGCCAGCGCGCCACCACAGACACCGCGCCATCGCGGGTCATGACGACGGCGCGGGATCGTGGAGCAGATCCCTCGCGAGGGCCCTCAGCGCGCGCCGATGCGAAGCTCCCTCCGGATGGCCTCGGCCAGCCACTGGCGGATCAAGGTCTGATACGGGACCGACCGCATGGTCGCGATCTTTCGCAGCGCCTGGATCTGGACGGGATCCAGCTTGATCGAGACGTTCCGCAGCCGCCGGCCGCGAGATCCCTCGCGGATCTGCCCGCGCAGCTCCTCGTCGAGCGCGAACTCCACCGGCCGGTCCACAAGCTCGCCCAGCACCCCTCGCCGATCGTCGTAGCGGGGGGCCGCGCGCGCCTTGGCAAGGCCCGCTCATCACCACCGGGGGCGGCGGCGGCATGCTGCTCGGCCGCTCGGCGGAGGAGATCGCCCGGGTGCGCGCGCTCGCCACCCAGCCGCGCGAGCCCGCGCCCCACTACGAGCACACCGCGATCGGCCACAACTACCGCCTGAGCAACATCGCCGCCGCCATCGGCCGCAGCCAGCTCACGGTCCTCGACGACCGCGTGGCGCGGCGCGGGGCCATCTTCGACCATTACGTCAAGCGCCTGGGCGCGCTCCCCGCCCTCGCCTTCATGCCCGACCCCCCCTGGGCCTAAGGCAACCGCTAGCCCACCTGCCTGACCGTGGACCCGGCCGTGGCGGGATTCGACCGCGAGACCCTGCGCCTGGCCCTGGAGCGCGAGAACATCGAGAGCCGGCCGCTCCGGAAACCGATGCGCCTGGAGCCGGTCTTCGCGCAGAGCCCCGCCTACCTCAGCGGCGTCTCGGAGGCCCTGTTCGCCCGCGGGCTCCGCCTCCCCTCGGGCACCGGCATGAGCGAGGAGGACCTGGAGCGCGTCTGCACCATCCCGTAGGCCACGCGCGTGCTATCATGGTCACGTCGCCATGACCATGAGCCGACGGGGGAGACCATGAAGACGATGCCGGCCGGCGAGTTCAAGGCGCGCTGCCTGCGCGTGATGGAGGAGGTCAGGAAGTACCGGACTCCGGTGGTGATCACCAAGAAGGGCCGACCGGTGGCCAAGCTCGTCCCCCCCGACGCGCCGGCAACCGATGTCTTCGGCTGCCTGGCCGGCTCGGCGCGAATCGTCGGTGATATCGAGACGCCCGTCGTCGCCGCCGGGACGTGGAAGGCGGGTGGCCGCAGACGCGTTGCGCGGCGAGCCAGGCGGTCCGGCGCCCGGCGGGCGCCACGGTGATCGTCCTCGACACGCACGCTTGGCTCTGGCTCTGCCTCGAGCCGCGGCGGCTGTCGCGCGTCGCGGCGGCCGCGATCCGGCGAGCCGCGCATGACGGCGGGCTCGCGATCGCCTCGATCAGCCTCTGGGAAGTCGCGATGATGCTCGTGCGGGGTCGCGTGATCCCCCAGGGATCGCCGGAGACCTGGCTCGGAACGCTGGTGGACCGCAGCGGAGTGACGGTCAAGGAGATCACGCCCTCGATCGCCGCGCTGGCGACGCACTTCCCCGACACCTTCCCCGCCGACCCCGCCGACCGGCTCATCGCCGCCACCGCGAGGGCCGAGGGGGTGCCTCTGGTCAGCCGCGATGCGCGCATCCGCGCGAGCAGGGTGGTCGAGACCATCTGGTGACGGCGGTGCCCTCGGCAATGGGCCGTGTTGACCTGCCTCACCACGCGGCGCGTTGATGGAGCAAGTCATCGCCCAGGTGATCTCCTCCACCACCGACCTTTCGGCGGGTGTGGAGGATCACATGTATTGGGACAACCTCAGCGTGGACGCTTCCCCCGTTCCGGAACCCACGACGTTGCTGCTCTGGGGGACGTCGCTGCTCGGGATCGCCGGCCTCCGGCGCTGGCGGAGGCGGTCGCAGGACTAGCGTTCAAGGGGAGAGCCAGCGCGCCACCACACACACCGCGCCATCGCGGGTCATGACGACGGCGCGGGATCGTGGAGCAGACAGCCGCCGGCCGCGAGATCCCTCGCGGATCTGCCCTCGCAGCTCCTCGTCGAGCGCGAACTCCACCGGCCGGTCCACAAGCTCGCCCAGCACCCCTCGCCGATCGTAGTAGCGGGCAACCCTCTCCGCGGGTCCCCTCTCGGCGCTGAGGCTCGCGCCGGACCCGGGGGGGGCGCCCGCCGTCGTGGGAGCTACGACCGCCCCGGGCTCATCCCGGCGAGACGAGCGACTCCGCGGCGCGGCACGAGGATCTCCCTCAGCCGCCTCGCCGGGTGCGTGGCGGGAGGCACAGGGGAAGGGCCCGGGGCCGCTCCATTCGCCGCGGAACTGCCGGCCGGGCGGCTCGAGCTGGACTTCGTCCGCGGCCTCGACCCGGTCGCCCCGTGACGGAGCCGACCACCACGCTCCTCGGGGCCACCACGGCCGCGGGCCCGCTCGAGAAGCCGACCGCGCGGGAGCGCCCGCCGAGCCCGTCAAGAAATGGATACGCTTGAACAACGCCCGAACCTGGGATAGACATGGGCCATGACCCCCGACGAAAATCAGGAGCTCATGGATTTCCTGGTACGCCAGTTCACCGAGGTGGACCGCCGCTTCACCGAGATGGACCGCCGCTTCACCGAGGTGGACCGCCGCTTCACCGAGATGGACCGCCGTTTCACCGAGGGGGTTCTCAAGTTCACCGAGCTGCGAGCCGAGATGCTCGGGCACTTCGACGAGATCTACCGGCGATTCGAGCGCCTCGAGCAGGAGTACCACGCCATCACGCAGGCCCTGCGCCGGATCGAGGCGGCGCTCGCCGACGAGGGGGGCCGCCGCGAGATCAGCGAGCACGACCTCGCAGCGCTGAAGCAGCAACTCGCGGCGCTCCAGTCCCGGATCGAAGAGATCGAGCAGCGCCTCGGCCGCTGAGATCGGCCTCCGCGGTCGACGCGCTCTCCTCTCCCACGGCGAGGCCGGAGGCCTCCCGCCGGCGGAAGACGGCGGCCCAGGTGGCGAGTAAGAGCATCCCGAAGAGGAACACGCCGACGGACTCGGCATGGTCTCCGCCCAGCGGCGCCTCGTGAACCGGAGGGCGGCGCCGTCAGAACAGGGCGCTGAACTCCTCGACCGACAACCGGGCGTGCTTGAGCAGCTGGCAGCAGCCTCCCGCCCAGGGGCTTGGGTGCCCCATGACCGCACCCACCGAGGACCTGTCGAGCAAGACGATGCCGGGCGCATCCAAACCTACGTGTCCGACCCCGGGCCTGCCTGACGCTTCTGTTCCTCCGTGCGGTGGCACTCGCCCCTGCGGCCACCTGCAGGGCCTGAACCGTTACTCTACTGGCTTTGGCCAGATCCGCTGCTCGCCGCCCTCCCCTGCCTCCGGAGGATCCTGGAACACGTCTCCCCCCGGGGGCGAGGGAACCTCAGCGCCTGGCGGAGCCGGACCGCTGAAGCGGCCGGTTCGGCATCGCCCTGGCTTTCCCGGTGCGTTCGCGTGCAACTCGCTCCGCCAGGAAGACCTTGAGAAGTGACTGATACGGCACGTCGCGCTTGTTCGCCAGCATCTTCAGTTCGGCGAGGAGGCTCGCGGGCAGCCGCAGCGAGATGGTCTCCGTGGATGGCTTGAGGTTCGGGAATACCCCTTCGCTTCGCCATACACCCTCTCTCCCGACGGCTCATAGGCCGGGCGGAAATCACGCGGAGCAACGAACCCCGCAGCGTGAAGGCAACCATCAGCTCGCGCCCCATGTCCGTCCGGCCCAGAGCGAAGTACCGGACCTCCTGGGCTGAGTGTTTCGGGTCTCCTCTCACCAGAACCGGAAGGTTGAAAAACACCTGCTCCGCCTCGGCGTGCGTCACACCGTGCTGCAGCCAATTCTTCTCCGCGTTGCCCTCGTCCCACTGGAACCGGTGGCGCCGGGGAAGAACTCCGGGAGAAGCAGCATTGGGCCGAAGTATACGACGATCGTATACGAACAGCTACCCGTACCCCGGGAGAGTGGGCCGATCCACGGAGGCCTTCGCGCCACCCCCGCTGCGAGGCTGGTGATCGCGGGTACCGGGCCGGAGTTCCCGAGTGCGTATTTCGGCCAACGTGATCACTCAGTCCGGGCGAGCGTGATCAGCGGTTCCGGCCATCCGGGTGATGATCGAGGCCCCGGCCCTGCGGTCCACGAGGATCAGGCCCACCGCCACAAGCCCCACCGCGGCGTCGGGGGTCCAGCGCCGCGGGCCGCCAGGTGCACCAGGGTGGCGGCGACGAAGCGCAGCGAGGCCGCCCGCAGACCGCGCCGCCGACTGGAGCCACCTTGAATGTCCAGACCGATGTTGGAATGCAAGACATGACCCCGGCGACCGCCATCGCCTTCACCGCGCCGGACGGGGTGAACCACCGATGAGGAGCCGGAGGGCGCCCGCCGGCGGCCGACCCAGCCCCCGAGATCCAGCGGCTGCTGGGAACCTGTCCGGGGCCAGATGCCCCCGCCCGAGAAGCGCCGGCGGAGGTGGACACGCCGACCGACTCCCCTCCCCTATCGCCTTTGCCGAGTTGACGGACGGTGCGGAGATCCTCGAGGAGGCCCCCGCCATCGCCGCCGCGGCGCCAAAGTCCCTTCCCGGGCGGAACGGGGCGAAGAGGCCGCCGGCGGAAGTCAGGTCACGCCCCGCCTGGGGAGCGGCTAGGCCACTGAGTGCTCGGGGGTATCCCTCAGGATCATCAGCCGGCTGGCGGTCACAGGGAGGATGGCGTAGGCGCGCCCATCCTTTCCGGCGAACTCCACCTCGAACACCGTGCCATCGTGGGTCATGACCACGGTGCCGACCTGCCCGCGGCGCAGCAAGAGCGGTCGCCCGGTCTCGAAATGCCTGGCGGGCAGATCTTCGAGGGGGGCCACCACATCGTGCATGGTGATCTCGCTCTCCATGCTCACACGATATATCGGGTCGTGAGCCGGGGAAGGTCTTCACCGTGGCGGACGATCCACACGCTGAGCACGGTCGCGACGCCCATGGCCGTGCTCAGAGAGAACGGCAGCACGCCGGCGTTGTCCGCAGTGATCCCGAGGACGGACTCGAACACGCGTGCCTTGTGTCAGCCCTCGCGATGCAACATGTTGAGCGTGTAGTCCTCGAGCTTCGTCCCCGCGTCTGTCCGATTTCCGGAAGGCGGGCGCCTCGCACTCCGGCACCGTCCGGGTGATCATCGAGACCACGGCACGGCTTGCCACGAGGATCAGCGGGGCACCGCCGTGAGCCCCACGCCGGCGTCGGGGCCGGCGCCGAGGACGCCGAGGGCTGCCGGGTGCAACAGGGTGGCAGCGGCGACGCGCAGCGAGGCCGCGCGCCGGGAGGAGCCACCCTCACTGCCCAGCCCGATGTTGGAATGCAAGACCTGACCCCTTGCGTCGCGCGGCCAATCTGAATTACGGTGCCTCATCGGCCATGACCATCCTGGCGGGCGCACTGGTGCGGGAGCAGGTGGGCGGGACCGCGGCTCGCGTCGGGCTGCTCCGCGGCGCCACCTTGCTGCTCGTCGTGGTCCTGGCGCTGGCGGCCGGCTGCGCCCGCTCGCCCGAGGCCAGGAAGGCGCGCCATCTCGAGCGGGGCGAGCGCTACGCCAAGGCGGAGAAGTACCGCGACGCCATCATCGAGTACCGCAACGTCCTCCGCATCGAGAGCGCCAATCCGCAGGCCATCCGCCAGCTCGGGCTGGCCCACTTCGCCCTCGGCGAGATGGGGCAGGCCTTCCGCTTCCTCCTCCGGGCGCAGGAGCTGGAGCCGGACCAGCTGGAGGTGCGGCTCAAGCTGGCGAGCATCTACCTCCTTGGCGGCAAGCCGGACGAGGCGCGCGCCCAGGCGGAAGCGGTGCTGGAGAAGCAGCCCAAGCACCTCGAGGCCCTTGCCCTGGCGGCGGGGGCGGCGACCACGCCCGAGGGGGTCGAGGCGGCCATCGCCCGGCTCGAGGCGGCGCGTGCCGACTTCGGCGGCCAGGCCCGGTTCCACCTGGCCCTCGGCGCCCTCCACCTGAAGAAGCGGGACGTGCCCGCCGCCGAGCGCGCCTTCCAGGAGGCTGTCGCCCGGGAGCCGAAGTCGGTCGAGGCGCACCTGGCGCTGGCCAACTTCCTCGTCGCCAAGCGGGATGCCCCGGGCGCCGAGCGTGAATTCAAGACGGCAGCCGAGCTCGCCCCCGCGGGGTCGCCAGCGCGGGTCAGGCTGGCCGACTTCTACCTCTTGCTGGGCCGGCCCGAGGAGGCGAAGAAGACGCTCGGCGAGATGACCGAGAAGGCCCCCGACTTCCTCCCCGCCTGGCGGCGCCTGGCCGAGATCGCCTTCCGGGAACGGAAATGGGACGAGGCGGTCAAGGCCCTCGAGGTGGTGCTGAAGAAGAGCCCCTCGGATCTCGACGGGCATCTCCTCCGCGGCCGCGTCCACCTGGCGAAGCGGGAGACGACGGAGGCTGTCCAGGAGTTTCAGAAGGTGCTCAAGGCCGAGCCGCGGCTGGCGCCCGTCCGCTACCAGCTCGCGCTGGCGCACTTGCAAGCGGGCAGCCCCCAGCAGGCCAAGACGGAGCTGAAGGAGGCCGTGACCCTCGCCCCCAACTTCGCCGATGCCGTGCTGCTGCTGGCGGAGCTGAACATCAAGTCGGGCGCGGCGCAGCCGGCCATCGAGGACCTCGAACGCTTCCTCGCCCGCCACCCGAACGCCGCCCCGGCGCTGGTCCTCCTCGGCTCGGCCCATCTCGCCCGGCGCGAGCCCGCGCGGGCCACGGAGGTCTATCGGCGGCTCGTCACGCTGGCGCCGAAGGACCCGCGCGCGGTCTATCTCCTCGGCGTCGGCCTCCTCGCGCAGGGCAAGCGCGCCGAGGGGCGGAAGGAACTGGAGGCGGCGCTGGTCCTGGCCCCGGGCTTCGTGGATCCCTTGACCCAGCTCGTCGGCCTGTCCTTTGCCGAGAAGCAGCCGGACCAGGCGATCGAGCGGCTGCGGAAGCAGGCGGTGCTCCTGCCGAAGTCGGGCACGCATCAGTTCCTGCTGGGCGAGGCGCACCTGGCGCGCCGCGAGAGGAAGCTCGCCGAGGCCGCCTATCTCAGGGCCATCGAGCTCGAGCCGCGGCTGCCCGGGCCCTACCTCCAGCTCGGCGGCCTCCACGCCGCCTCGGGACAGTTCGACCAGGCCCTGGCCAGGGTCACGGAGGCCTTGAAGGTCAACCCGAAGAACCTGGGCGCCCTGATGCTCGCCGGCGTCATCCACGAGCAGCGGGGCGACATCCCGAGGGCGCGCGAGCACTACGAGAAGGTGCTGGCCGGCAATCCACGCTTCGCCCCCGCCGCCAACAACCTGGCCTGGATCCTCTCCGAGCACGGCGGGGACAAGGACAAGGCGCTGGCGCTGGCCCAGACGGCGAAGGAGCTGGCCCCGGAGGATCCGCAGGTCTCCGACACCCTCGGCTGGATCTTCTACCGGCGGGGCCTGCACCAGCGGGCGCTGGGCCTTCTCAAGGACAGCGCCGCCAAGCTGCCCGGCAACCCGCAGATCCAGTACCACCTCGGCATGGTGTCGGCCGCGGCCGGCGACAAGGAGGCCGCCCGCCAGGCGCTTGCCATCGCCGCCGCCGCGCCCACCTCCTTTCCCGGCCAGGACGAGGCCAGGAAGGCCCTCGCCGCGCTCGAGTAGCGAGCTGGCGACGGCTGGCCGAGATCGCCAGAGCCGAGGGCAAGCCCGACGAGAGTCGGAACGCGCTCGATGCCCGCCTCAGGAAGAGCCAAGCGGACGCGGACGCCCGCGTCCTCCGCGTCAGGACTTTCACCCGACCAGTTAGCGTCAGGTTGTGAGGCTGCACCTGTGAGGCTGCACCATAGTCGGGGCAGAGGCCCCCTCTGCGCTGTCGGTGCCCCGCGAGCTTTGTCGGCAACCGCGGGATGACCGCCGGCCAGGATCTCTGTGTCTACGGGCAAGTCGTGCTCCGCGAGGCCGACGGTACGGGGACGGACAAGACTTTCGAGTTCGAGGGGCCCCTCGGCCCACGAGCTCGGGCTACCCCGTCACCGACGGCGGCCCCACTCTGCCGGACGAGTACGTCCTGGCCCAGGGCGCTATCTGCCTCAATGCCTTGAATCTCCCGACACCCTGCGACGGCCCCGGCGTCGCCAAGACCGTGAACCACAACCTCGGCGCCGACCAAGCGGCCTGGGCCGTCCTGTCTCCGGCCCTGAACGCCGCACTCGCCGCCTGTCAGACGAATGGCATTGGCGGGACCGGCTGTCCGTGGGACTCCCTGTCGATCCGGCTGGATCTCGACGGCCTGAGCAACGGGTACGAGCAGCTCTTCATCCTGACCGAGGATGCGGTGACGGTCGTTCCCGAACCCACGTCGCTTCTGCTGTGGGGCACGACGGCCGTCGGGGCAGCAGTGGGGGCTTGGCATCGGCGGCGGGGGCGCGTGGCTGCGTAGACACACCATGGCGGGCTGAACCCGGTTCGTCGCCCAGCTGTGGTTTTCCCCGAAGGGCCGCCGCCCGAGCGCTGGCAGAAGCAGCCATCCTTGGGGTCAGATCTTGCAATCCGACACGCCGCCCTGGCCCGAACTCGCTGCCCCGCCGCGCTCCACGGCGTCGGGTCCGGTCTACCTCAACTCACGCAGCCCTGCAACGGGCCTGTCCCTCGGCCGGTCGCACAACAGTGCACCAGGCTGGCGGTGACGAAGCGCAGCGAGGCCGCCCGCAGTCCGCGCCGCCGACCGGAGCCACCTGCAGCGAAGCCACCCCCCCCGCCGCGCTCCGGCAGCGGGAGAAAGCGTTGTCAGATTTTTCCACATGGCTGCATATGTGTGCACCGGCTTTCATAGAGGGCCTCGGTCTGCCCCGACAAGCCCCCGATTCTGCGTCCGTCTCGACGCGCCCTCACATGGTACGCATTGTGCTGGTATGGATCATCTGCCCATGAGAGTTCGTATGTTCGCTGCTCGGTTTGGCCTCGGACGTGCCGTTCGGCTGGCGGCGCGGGGGCTGGGGCTGACTGCCGCACTGGGGCTGGCCCTGCTGCTGCCTGCCGCGGGAGCGCAGGCGGCCTCGGTCACGAAGCTCTATCTCTTCTCGGCCTTCAGCACCGTCCCGAATCCCCCGGGGGGGGTCAGCGCACCGTTTACGCTCACGGGGACAGCCGGCGTCGAGCTCACGCTCAACGCCTCCGCCGTGGCCGCAGGCCAGATCGGACTCGCCGGGCCGGTCAGCGCCTTGATCGACAGCACAGTGACCTACGAGAGCCACTGGGGCGGGATCGACGCGGGCGAGCCCGGCCCCATCGACGCGCGAGTCAACTCCGAGGTAGGCCGGCTCGACGATGTGGGGTTTGTGGCGGAAGGGGGCGATGCGGCGCTGAACATCGACTTCGGGAACGACGCCAAGGTCATCCTGAAGATCCCCGCGGGCGGCTTCACAAGCCTCCTCATCGCCGAGGACGCCGGGCTCGACCCGTTCAAGCTCCAGCGCTGCCCCACTGCTGACTGCGGGACCCGGCAACTCCTCTTCAACGGCTTCACCTGGAGCACCAAGAGCGCCGTCCTCGCCCGGGCAGACTTCGGCGGCGGCGACTCCTCCCCCATCGATCAGGCTTACCTCTTCCTCTTCGACGCGCCGATGGAGGGCTGGCTTCGCATCTCGGAGACGCTCAACCTGGGCGGCACGCGTCTCGAGGTGGACTTCGTCGGCGGTGCCGGCCCGGTGGCCCCGGTGCCGGAGCCCACCACCCTGCTCCTCTGGGGCACCGCCGCCGGGGGGCTCGGCCGCCTGGCCTGGCGTCGCCGGCGCGGCCGGCCGCCAGCGTAGCCGAGCGGCGAGGCGCGACGGGCCCGGGACGCTCTCGGGCTGCCGGCCCGTGCCCGGCGTGCGGGTCGCACTCTCCCAGCCAGCCGGCGCTCCCTGCCGCCCCTTGCCACCGGGAGGTCGCCGCGATCGCCCGGGCCGTGGAGGGGCGTCCCCGCGCCTATGTCCGGCGGAACACCACGGCCCAGGTGGCGAGGAAGAGCATCCCGAAGAGGAACATGCCGACGAAGCCGGCGCCCCAGAAGGCGGGCACCTCCTCCTCCGGCAGCGCGCGGGTGATGAGCGAGGCCGCGGCGGTGCTCCCCGCGAGGATCAGGAGGTCCACCACCATGAGCCCCGCCACGGCGTCCGGACCGGCGCCGAGGCCAGCGAGGGCCGCCACGTGCACGAGGGCGGCGGCGGTGAAGAGCAGCGCGGCAGCGCGCAGGGCGTGCCGTCGGCCGGAGGCGCCGCCAATCCGCGGAGTGATGTCAGAATGCAAGACCTGACCCCAAGGTTAGCCGCCGCGGGTGTGCATCTCCAGGTGGGGGTCGCGCTTGAGCTCGCCGATCTGCACCAGCGGGGCGCGGCGGTCAGCCATGGCCAGCCGCTCCTCGGCGCCGCGGTCGGCGCGCTCCTGCCAGGTGGAGACGATGAGGCGCTTCAGCTCCTCCCGCGTGGCCCCCGAGCGCAGCGCCTGGCGCAGGTCCGTCCCCCGCGTGGCGTAGAGGCAGAGGTACCAGAGGCCGTCGGCCGTGAGCCGGCTCCGGTCGCAACTCCGGCAGAAGGGCTGAGTCGTGGAGGAGATGATCCCGAACACGCACCCGTCGGGGAGGATGAAGCGGTCGGCCGGCGCCGTGCTGTCCTCGACGAGGGCCGTCACGCCTCCGTAGTGCCGCCCGAGCACCTCCAGCATCTCGGCGCGCGACACCACGCGGTCCATGGACCAGTGGATGGCCCCGCCCACGTCCATGTACTCGATGAAGCGCACCTCGGCGCCGACGCGGCGGCCGTACTCGACGAGCTCCACCAGCTCGTCGTCATTGGTACCCCGGATGACGACGGCGTCGAGCTTGAGCCCGGGGAAGCCGGCCCGCCCCACGGCCTCGATCCCCTCGAGCACGCGCGGGTGCAGCTCCCGCCTGGCCAGCGCCTTGAAGCGCTCGGCGCGGAGGGTGTCGAGGCTCACGGTGACCCGGTGCAGACCCGCGGCGCGGAGCGCCGGCGCGTGCTCGGCCAGCAGGACTCCATTGGTCGTCATGGCGAGGTCCGTGATGCGCGGGTTCGCGGCGAGCATCCGGATCAGCGCCTCGACGCCCTTGCGCAGGAGCGGCTCGCCGCCGGTGAGGCGCACCTTGTCCACGCCGAGGTCGCAGAAGACGTCCACCAGGAGGGCGCACTCCTCGAAGGAGAGGATGTCCTCGCGCGGGAGCCAGACGTACTCCTCTTCCGGCATGCAGTACTGGCAGCGCAGGTTGCAGCGATCGGTCACGGACAGCCGGAGGTTGCGGAGCGGGCGGGCGAGGGCGTCGCGGATCATGGGATCTCGGCGAAGACCTCGCCGTCCCGGACGGACACCTCGAAGCACGGCACGGCGAGCACCGGGTTGTTGACGTTGGCCCCGGTGGTCACATCCCAGCGCCAGCCGTGCCAGGGGCACGTGACGACGGTGCCGTGGAGGTCACCATCGGCCAGCGGCCCACCGCGGTGGGGGCACTCGTTGGCGATGGCGCAGTAGGCGCCGCCCACGTTGAAGAGCGCGACGGCCGTGCCCGCTGCCGCGATGACCCGGCCCTCGCCGGCCCCCACCTCGGCCACCCGGGCCAGTCTCACGCGCGCCACGGCAGCAGCTCCTCGAGCGCGAGCCCGGCCCGCTCCCACTCCTTGACGAGGTTGGCCTTCTTCACGCCGACCTGGAAGTGATCCCACGGCAGGACCTCGTCAAGCGAGCGCGGCCGCCGCGTGTAGAAGGCCGGGTCGCCGTCCCACTCGCGCAGCGCGCGCCGCCAGTCGCCGCCCAGCGTGGCCGCCAGCTCCACGAAGTCGGCCACGCGCCGGTCGCCGCGGGCCAGCAGCGCCTGGAGCGCCGCCTCGCGCGGGTTCTCGTGCAGCACGCGGACGGTGGACAGCCGCCGCACCGCGCGCTTGATCAGGTCGAGCTTGTCCTCCAGCACCCGATGGTCCTCGAACGGGGCCCACTGGAAGGGGGTCCAGGGCTTGGGCACGAAGGAGGAGATGGACAGCGTGAGCCGGCCGAAGGGGTGGCCGTCGGGCCCGGGGACCTGCAGGCGCCGGAGGAGCCGCGCGGCCAGCTCGCCGATGGCCTCGACATCCTCGCGCGTCTCCGTCGGCAGGCCGATCATGAAGTAGCACTTGAGGTTCGGGATGCCGTGGCGCCGCACCAGGTCGCAGGCCGCGACGAGATGCTCGTCGGTGATGGGCTTGCGGATGGCGAGTCGGAGGCGCTCGGTGCCGGCCTCCGGCGCCATGGTCAGCGTGCGGTGCCCGCCCCGTGCCAGCGAGGCGACCAGGGGCTCGGTGAGGCTGTCGGCCCGGAGCGAGGAGATGGACAGCTCCACCCCGTGCTCCTCCAGCGCCTCCAGGAGCTCGCCGATCCACGGGTAGTCCGACACGCAGGCGCCCACGAGCCCCACGCGCCTGGAGCCCTTCGCGATCTGCGCGACCGACTCGCGCAGCGCGGCCACGCTCCGATGCCGCACGGGGCGGTAGATCTGCCCTTCCAGGCAGAAGCGGCAGCCGCGGCCGCAGCCCTTGCCAACCTCGAGGAGCGCCATGTGACCGTACTCCGCTCGCGGCGTCTTGAGGAGCGACAGGGTCTCGAAGCGGTTGACGTCGGCGAGCCGGCGCTTGGCGACGATCTGCGGCACACCAGGCGAGGTCGGGACGACCTCCGCGATGGTCCCGTCGGCGGCATGGCGGACGTCATAGGCGCCCGGGATGTAGATCCCCCCGAGCCGCGCCAGCGCCTCGAGGAAGCCCCGGCGCGAGCCGGGCTCCCGCGCGGCCCCACTCTCGCGGTAGGCGGCGACGATCTCGCCCACGAGCTCCTCGCCCTCGCCCACGGCCACGAAGTCCATGAAGGGCGCCATCGGCTCCGGGTTCGAGAAGGCGCAGACGCCGCCCATCATGACGACGGGATGCGAGGCGTCTCGATCCGCCGCCCGGGCGGGGATGCCCGCCAGCTGGAGCAGCCGCACCACGTTGATGTAGTCCCCCTCGTAGGTGACCGAGAAGCCCACCAGATCGAACTCCGACAGCGGGCGGAGCGATTCCAGGGAGAAGGGTGCCGTGCCCGTCCGCAGATGCTCGTCGAGATCCTCGGGGTCGGGGAAGAAGACCCGCTCGCAGACCGCGTCGGGAAGCGCGTTCAGGTGGGCGTAGATGGTCTGGAAGCCCAGGTTGGACATCCCGACCGCGTAGGTGTTCGGGTAGACGAGCGCCACCGAGACGCGGCCCCCCCATTCCTTCCGGGAGAGGCCCTCCTCGCCGGCCACGCGGGCCTGCGCCCTTCGCTTGAGTGCCCACGACGACATGGGCACTAAGTCTACCACCCCCGGGGTCAGGTCTTGCATTGCGACATCGGCGGGGTCGGCAGGGTCCGGTCCGGCGCTCTGAGAGGGGTCGCGGCGCTGGCCGCCGGGTGCGGCCGGGGACGCCGCAGCGCTCCCGCCGTGACAAGTGTCGGATTGCAAGACCTGACCCCAAGCGGGGCGGAGCCGGCGGGCCCCTCTAGGGGGTCAGGTCTTGCATTCCGACATCGGCGGGGGTGCGGTCCTGCGCCGTGACGTGGGTCAGGACAGTCGTTAGTGTGTTCGGCCGGGCGGGCAGCGGCGCCCGCGCCGGGGCCACGTGTCGGATTGCAAGACCTGACCCCTAGACGCCCATGATCTGGATGTCGATGGTGCGCGGGCGCGGCCCGTCCAGCTCGGCGAACAGGATGGACTGGAAGCGCCCCAGCGCCAGCTCGCCGCCGCTGATCCCGACGGCCACGCTCCGGCCCAGGAGGGCGGCCCGGAGATGGGAGGAGGCGTTCCCGCGCTCGCAGTCGGAGTAGCGCGGATCATCGTGGCGGTAGCCCGCGTGGTCGGGGACCAGCCGGTCCACCATCGCCTTGAGGTCCTCCACGAGGGCTCCCTGGAACTCGTTGACGAAGAGCGCGCAGGTGGTGTGCAGCGAGTTGGCGAGGAGGATGCCTTCCTTGATGTCAGCGGCGAGCATGAGGTCGCGGATCTGCTTGGTGATGTCCAGGACCTGGGTGCGCTTCTCGCTCAGCATCGTGAAGGTCTTCCGCACCACCTTGAGGGTCTGCACAGTCACGTTCCTCCCTGACCGCTGGAGTCAGCCCGTGCCTGCCGTGGTGCCGAGGGGGGGAGTCGAACCCCCACGGCCCCGGCAGGGCCAGCGGGTTTTAAGCCCGCCGCGTCTCCCAGTTCCGCCACCCCGGCCTGAGACTGGCTGCCATCACCTGCGATGCGTGGAGGCGGCGAGCGGATTCGAACCGCTGCATAGAGGTTTTGCAGACCTCCGCCTTAACCACTTGGCTACGCCGCCGCGGGATCAAGAGGGGCCCGCGATCCGAGCCCCGGTCATGGCGCATGGAGCGGGAAACGGGATTCGAACCCGCGACCCCAACCTTGGCAAGGTTGTGCTCTACCACTGAGCTATTCCCGCCTGCCGGCCTTCGGCAACGCGACACACTCTAACAAACGCCTGGAATGGTGTCAACTTACGGGCGACCCGCGCTCCTCCCCGCGCAGGTACTGGACGGCGTCCTCCGGCGGAACCGGGTTGATGAAGAACCCCGTCCCCCACTCGAACCCCGCCACCCGCGTGAGCTTGGGGATGATCTCGAGATGCCAGTGGAAGTGGTCGAGCGCCCCCGCCCTCAGCGGCGCGCTGTGGAGCATGTAGTTGAAGGGCGGATCCCCGAGGACCCGCCCCATTCGCCGCAGGATCTCTCCCAGGAGCCGCGCCAGCGGGCCGAGGTCGCGGACCTCCGTCTCCTCGAAGCGGGAGCGATGCCCGGCAGGCAGGATCCAGGTCTCGAAGGGCAGGCGCGGGGCGAAGGGCGCCAGGGCCACGAAGCCATCGCTCTCGACGATGATGCGCCCACCTGAGCGGCGCTCCTGCCGGATGATGTCGCACCAGATGCAGCGCTTCTTGAGGCGGAAGTGCCGCTCCGCCCCCTCGATCTCCTCCGTCACCATGGCGGGCACGATGGGGGTGGCGATCAGCTGGGAGTGGGGATGCGCGAGGGAGGCCCCGGCGGCCTCCCCGTGATTCTTGAAGACCATCACGTAGCGAAACCGGCTGTCCTTGCCGAGGTCCCGCATGCGCTCGCGATAGGCCCAGAGCACATCGGCGACCGTGGCCTCCGGCAGGCTGGCGAGCGCGGCCCCATGGTCCGGCGTCTCGATGATCACCTCGTGGGCACCCACTCCGCTCATCCGATCGTAGAGGCCTTCCCCGGCGGGCTCCAGCTCCCCCTCGATGCGGAGCGCCGGGAACTTGTTGGGGACGACCCGCACGCTCCAGCCGGGCTGGTTGGGCCGGCTGCCGGGGCTGCGGACCGCGAGGATCTCGGCCGGGGTATGCCCCTCCTGCCCCGGACAGAACACGCAGACGCCCCCCACACGCTGGACCGGCTGCGGCGCGAAGTCCGAGGGGCGCCGCGCGCGCTCCGTGGAGATGATGACCCAGCGCCCCACCACCGGGTCCTTGCGGAGCTCAGCCATCGTCCCCCTCGTCCTCCGCCTGGAGCGAGCGAGCCAGGAGCCCGGCCAGGGCGCGGGCCGCCGGAGTACCGCCATGGAGCACCGAAGCCACTGCCTCGCAGATCGGCATGCTCACTTTGGCTTCCGCCGCGAGACGGAGGGCCGAGGCGACCGTCCGCGCCCCTTCGGCCACGCTCCGGGTGCTCCCCTCGACCTCAGCCAGGCTCTTGCCGCGCCCCACCTCCAGGCCCAGCGCCCGGTTCCGGCTGAGCGTGCCCGTGGCGGTGAGGACGAGGTCGCCAAGGCCGGCCAGGCCGAGAAAGGTGCGCGCGGAGGCCCCGAAGGCCACGCCGAGGCGCACGATCTCGGCCAGACCGCGCGTGACCAGCGCCGCCCGCGCGTTCTCGCCCAGGTAGAGGCTGTCGGACAGCCCAGCGGCGATGGCCACCACGTTCTTCAGGGCCCCGGCCAGCTCGACGCCGATGACGTCTCGATTCGTGTAGAGCCTGAACTCAGGAGAGGCAAGTTCCTGCTGGACAAAGCGTGCCACCTGCCGGTCCCCAGAGGCGACGACGAGTGCCGTCGGCAGCCCCAGCGCGACCTCGCGCGCGAAGGACGGACCCGAGAGGACCGCGACGGGCGAGCCGGGCAGGATCTCCCCGAGGAGCTGGGAGACGCGGAGTCCCCGATCGGGCTCGAGCCCCTTGGTGGCCGAGACGACGATGGCCCCCCGCGGCACGACCGTGCCCAGCCTCGCCATCACCGCCCGCAGGAACTGCGACGGCACGGCAACGATCACGATGCTGGCGCCGCCGAGGGCCTCGCCGCCCTCGGAGGTCGCCAGGATGCCGGGGGGAAGGGCGATACCGGGCAGGTACCGGGGATTCCGCGCTCGCTCCCGTAGCTCGCGGGCGAGAGCGGGATCGCGCGCCCAGAGCCGGGGACTGAGACCCCGGCGGGCGAGGTGGATGGCCAGCGCCGTCCCCCAGCTCCCGGCGCCGATGATGCCGACCGCGCTCATGCCCTCCCGCCGCTCATGCCGCAGGCGCCCGCGCTCCCAGCCGCGACTCCGTCCCCTGCATCAGCCGGTGGAGGTTCTCGCGATGGCGAACGAGGATCATGGCCGCCGCCGCGCCGGCCGCGGAGGCGGACTGCCACGGATAGCCGAGCAGCGCCACTCCCAGCGGCAGGCCGAGGCAGGCCAGCATGGAGGCCAGCGAGACGTAGCGGAAGGAGGCCACCAGCGCCACCCAGACGGCCGCCGAGGGAACGATGGCCCAGGGCGCCAGCGCCAGGAAGGCTCCGAGCCCCGTGGCCACGCCCTTCCCGCCGCGGAAGCGGAGAAAGGGTGACCAGCAATTGCCCACCACGGCGAGAACGGCGCCCGCGGCCTGCCAGGCCGGGTGCGCGCCGAGCGCGCCGGCCACGGCCACCGCCGCGTAGCCCTTCACGACATCACCGAGGAGGGTGACGATGCCGGCCGCCGCTCCCAGGGTGCGGAGGACGTTGGTGGCGCCGATGTTGCCGCTGCCCCGGCGGCGGATGTCCCCCCCTCCCGCCGCGCGCGCGACGAGCACACCCACGGGAATGGCGCCGATGAGATAGGCCAGGAGCGCGCCGAGCACCCTCATGGCCAGCGCTCCTGATCCTTGACCAGCACCCCCGGGCCCGTCTTGAGGAAGAAGCCGTAGAAGTAGTGGCCGCCGGAGACCACGGTCACGGCCAGCGCCAGCCAGATTGCGACGGTCGAGAGCAGGTGGAAGGGGACCACGTCCGCCGGCAGGCCCTTCTCGAGGATCAGGATGGTGATGGCCACGTACTGGGTGACGGTCTTCCACTTCCCGAGCCGGGAGGCCGCCACGATGATGCCCATGGACAGCGCCACCCCGCGCAGCCCGGTCACTGCCAGCTCGCGCCCGATGATCACGACGGCCACCCAGGCCGCCACCATCTCCACCTGGACGAGCGAGACGAGGGCGGCGGCCACCAGGAGCTTGTCGGCCACGGGATCGAGCAGCGTGCCGAGCCGCGTCACCTGGTTCCAGCGGCGGGCCATGCTCCCGTCCAGCCAGTCGGTGAACGCGGCCGCCACGAAGATGACGGCCGCGATCAGCACGCTGACCCGCTCGGAGGAGATGAGGAAGACGATGAGCAGCGGGACGAGCACGATGCGGACCAGGGTGAGCGCGATGGGGATGTTCACGGCAGCCCCGCCCCGCGGCCCATCACCACACCCGGCACGATGGCGCCGTCCTCGAACACCGGCACCTCGTCCACCGTGGACAGCGCCAGGCACGCCCAGAGGTCCTCCGAGCGGCCGGCGCGCGCCAGCGTCCGCGCCCACGTGGCGTCCTCCAGGAGCGCGCCGAGGCGGCCCGCGTAATGCGCGCTGA
This sequence comes from Candidatus Rokuibacteriota bacterium, assembly GCA_016188005.1. Taxonomy (NCBI): domain Bacteria; phylum Candidatus Rokuibacteriota; species Candidatus Rokuibacteriota bacterium. The sequence goes on from JACPIQ010000063.1 coordinate 27,128, forward strand.
GGCGCCAGGCCGCCACCGCCGCATCGGAGACCTCCACGGTCCCGCCGGCGCGCCCCACCTCTGCCGTGATGCGCTCCACGAGGATCCCCGCGCACACCGCATCCTCCAGGGAGAAGGCCCCCTGCTCGCCGGCGCAGAGCACGGTGGCATCCCGTCCCTGCCCGAGCGCCCAGCGGGCCACGGCCTCCACGTTCGTCAGCGCAGCCACGGCCACCGCGGCGGCGCCGCGCGCCGCCAGGATGGCGGCGGTGCCGTTGGTGGTGGTCAGCACGAGGGTGCGGCCCCGCACGCGCTCGGCCGTGTACTCGAGGGGGGAGTTCCCGAGATCGAAGCCCACGATGGGGTCCCCCCCCCGCTCGCCCGCCAGCAGCACCTCCCCCGGCGGACGGCCACCGGCGCCGAGCTGCGCCCACGCGGCGGCCGCATCGGGGACGGGGATCACCCGCCGGCAGCCCGCCGCGCAGGCCGCGATCACCGTCGTCGTCGCCCGCATCACGTCCACGACGACCGCTGCGCGCCCCGACAGGTCGAGGCCCGCGAACTCGGCCGGGCTCAGCGCGACGTGCAGGTGCATGGGGGGCGCCGGTCCCCCTCAGCGGGCGCGGTCGCGGAGCGCGCGGATCTTCAGCCGCAGGGCGCTCAGGCTGATGAAGCCTTCGGCGTCCTTCTGCCGGTAGACCCGGTCGGCCTCGAAGGTCACGAAATCCGTCCGGTAGAGCGAGCGCGGCGAGCGGCGGCCCGCCACCGTGATGGTCCCCTTGTAGAGCTTGAGCCGCACGGTGCCGGTCACGTCCTTCTGGATGGCGTCCATCAGCGTCTGCAGTGCCTCCCGCTCCGGGGCGAACCAGAAGCCGTAGTAGATCATCTCGGCGTAGCGCGGGATGAGCGAGTCGCGCAGATGCAGGGCCTCGCGGTCCAGCGTGAGCGACTCCAGCGCGCGGTGCGCCGCCTGCAGGATGGTGCCGCCGGGGGTCTCGTAGACGCCGCGCGACTTCATCCCCACGTACCGGTTCTCCACCAGGTCCACGCGCCCGACGCCGTGCTCCCCCCCCAGCCGGTTCAGCCGCTCGAGCAGCGCCACGGGCGGCAGGCGCTGGCCGTCCACCGCCACCGGATCGCCGGCCTCGTACTCGAGCTCCACGTAGACCGGCACGTCGGGCGCCGACTCCGGGGAGCTGGTCAGGAGGAACATCTTCGGCGGCGGCTCGGCCCAGGGGTCCTCGAGGATCCCGCCCTCGTAGGAGATGTGGAAGAGGTTGCGGTCGGTGGAGTACGGGCGCTCGGCGGTCACCGGCACCGGGATGTCGTGGCGCCGCGCGAACTCCATGAGCGCCGTGCGCGAGTCCAGGTCCCATTCCCGCCACGGCGCGATCACGGTCAGCTCGGGGGCGAGCGCCGCGTACGTCAGCTCGAAGCGCACCTGGTCATTGCCCTTGCCGGTGGCGCCGTGGCTCACGGCGTCGGCGCCCGCCTCGCGCGCCACCGCCACCTGCGCCTTGGCGATGAGGGGGCGCGCGATGGAGGTGCCCATGAGGTAGGCGCCCTCGTACATCGCGTCGGCGCGCAGCATCGGGAAGATGAAGTCCCGGACGAACTCCTCGCGCAGGTCCAGGATGTGGACCGCCGAGGCGCCCGTGCGGAGCGCCTTCTCGCGGACCGGGATCAGCTCCTCCCCCTGCCCCAGGTCGGCGCAGTAGGCCACGACCTCGCAGCGATAGGTCTCGATGAGCCAGCGGAGGATGACGGAGGTGTCGAGCCCCCCCGAGTACGCCAGCACGACTCGCTTCACGGGTGTGTTCATGGCTCCTCGCGCTATCCGTGGCCCAGGAGGTGCAGGATGATGCCCTTCTGGGCGTGAAGCCGGTTCTCCGCCTGGTCCAGGACGACGCTCTGGGGTCCGTCGAGGACCGCGTCCGTGATCTCCTCCCCGCGATGCGCCGGCAGGCAGTGCATGACGAGGGCCTGCCTGCCCGCGAAGCGGAGCAGGGTGTCGTTGACCTGGTAGCGCTGGAAGACCTCCTGCCGCCGCTCGCGCTCCTGCTCCTGTCCCATGCTGATCCACACGTCGGTGTAGACGACGTCCGCCCCCTCGACGGCCTCGCGAGGCTCCACCGTCAGCGTGACGCGCCCGCCGAGCGCCCGGCAGGCATCCACCACCGCCGGCTGCGGCTCGTAGCCCGGCGGCGTGCAGACGGTCACGGCGGTGCCGGTCAGCGCCGCCAGCAGGAGCACGGAGTGGCAGACGTTGTTGCCGTCGCCCACCCAGGCCAGCCGTGTCCGGGAGAGGTCGAGCCCCCGCTCCCAGAGCGTGAAGAAGTCGGCCATGGCCTGACAGGGGTGCTCGAGATCCGACAGCCCGTTGATCACCGGCACGGCGGCGTGGCGGGCCAGCTCCTCGACCGCCTCGTGGGCGAAGACGCGGGCGGTGATGATGTCCACCCAGCGGGAGAGGTTCCGCGCGACATCCGGCACCGTCTCGCGCGTCCCGAAGCCGATCTCCTGGCCCGACAGATACACGGCCGACCCGCCGAGCTGGAACATGCCGACCTCGAAGGTGACGCGAGTCCGGAGCGAGGGCTTCTCGAAGATGAGCGCCATGCTGCGCCCGGCGAGCGGTGCCCCGCCGGCCCGCGCCCGCTGCCGCTGCTTGAGCTCGGCCGTCAGGCGGAAGAGGCGCTGGACCTCGTCCCGCTCGAGGTCGCGGATGGAGAGGAAGTGCTTCACCGCCTGAGCGCCCCCAGCGCCTCGCCGACGATGTCCACGGCCCGCGCCGCGTCGGCCTCCCCGACGACGAGCGGCGGGGCCATGCGGAGCGTGTTCTCCCCGGCGGTGAGGACCAGGAGCCCCCGCTCGCGGCAGGCGGTCACGACGTCTCCCACGGGCGGCGTCAGATCCACGCCCACCAGGAGCCCGCGCCCCCGCACGGCCCGGATCATCTCGGGCTGGCGCGCGCGCAGCGCCTCGAGCCGCTCGAGCAGGAGGCGTCCCAGGCGAGCGGCCCGCTCGGGGAGCCGCTCCTCGAGCATCGTGCCGAGCACGGTCAGCCCCACCGCCGTGGCGAGCGGGTTGCCGCCGAAGGTGGTGCCGTGGCTGCCGGGGGTGAAGACCTGCGCCACCTCCTCCGTCGCCAGCGTGGCCCCGATGGGGACACCGTTGGCAAGCGCCTTGGCCAGCGTCATGATGTCGGGCACGATCCCCGCATGCTCGTGGCACCAGAGCCGGCCCGTCCGGCCCATGCCGGTCTGGATCTCGTCGAGGATCAGCGCGATGCCGGCCTCGTCGCAGAGCTTCCGCACGCCCGGCAGGTAGCCATCGCCGGGGATGTTCACGCCTCCCTCGCCCTGGATGGGCTCCACGAGCACGCCGGCCGTGCGGCTGTCGATGGCCCGCTCGAGGGCCTTGAGGTCGTCGAAGGGGACGTACTTGAAGCCACCCGGGAGCGGCTCGAAGCCGTGGTGGTACTTCTCCTGAGCCGTGGCCGTCACCGTGGCGAGCGTGCGGCCGTGAAACCCTCCCCGCATGCTGATGATGTCGCCGCGGTCGCTGCCGCCATGGGTCTTGGCCCACTTGCGGGCGAGCTTGATCGCGGTCTCGTTGGCCTCGGCCCCCGAGTTGGAGAAGAAGACGCGGTCGGCGAAGGAGTGCTCGCAGAGGAGCTTGGCGAGATGGATCTGCTGTGGGATGTGGAAGTAGTTCGAGACGTGGAGCAGCGCCGTGGCCTGCTCCCGCATGGTCCCCACCACCCGCGGGTGGGAGTGCCCCAGCGCCGTCACCGCGATGCCGCCGGTGAAGTCGAGGTACTCCCTGCCGTCGGTGTCCCAGACGCGCACCCCCTCGCCGCGCACCAGGGCCACGGGGTACCGCTTGGCGAACGTCATGAGGTGCTTGTCGGACCACTCCAGCAGCTGCTTGGTGTCCACGGGGCTCCCTCCGGCTTCCTTCCTCGCGTCGCGCGGCGCGGCCCGCCTCACAGGACGATCTCGGTGCCGATCCCCTCCCGGGTGAAGATCTCCAGCAGCAGCGCATGGGGGACGCGGCCGTCGATGATGTGCGCCTTGGCCGCCCCGCCCCGGAGCGCCGTCAGCGCCGATTCCACCTTGGGGAGCATGCCGCCCTCGATCACACCGGCCTTGATGAGCCGCTCGGCCTCCTGCCGGGTGAGCGTCGAGATCAGCGCGCCGTCCTCGCCCGCGATGCCCTTGACGTCCGTCAGGTGGACCAGCTTCTCGGCGCGCAGCGCCGCCGCCACCTCGCCGGCCACGAGGTCGGCGTTGATGTTGTAGGTCTCGCCCCCGGCCCCGACGCCCACCGGCGCGAGCACCGGGATGAGGCCGTTGTCCTCGAGCAGGGCGAGCACCTCGGGGTCGATGGCCACGACCTCGCCCACCAGCCCGATGTCCACGAGCCCCCCGTCGGGACCCCGGTGCATCCGCTTCCGCGCCCGGATCAGGTTGCCGTCCTTGCCCGACAGCCCCACCGCCCGGCCGCCGTGCAGGTTGATGAGCGCCACGATCTCCTTGTTGATCTTGCCCACGAGCACCATCTCGACGATCTCGACGGTCTCGGCGTCCGTGACGCGCATGCCGCCCACGAACTCGGGCTCCTTGCCCAGCCGCTTCATGAGCGCGCCGATCTGCGGCCCGCCGCCGTGCACGATGACCGGGCGGATCCCGACGAGGCGCAGCAGCAGCACGTCCCGGGCGAACTGTTCCTTCAGCGGCCCCTGCTCCATGGCCGCGCCCCCGTACTTGATGACGACGCTCTTGCCCTGGAAGGCGCGGATGTACGGCAGGGCCTCGAGGAGGATCTCGGCCTTCTCGATGATGCCGGCCATCGCGGATGCGGGCATGGGCGTCGCCCTCCCGCCTAGAGGATGTACCGCGAGAGGTCCTCGTCCTCGAGGACCTCGGCCAGCCGCGCGTGGACCTGGGCCCCGTCGAGCACGACCTCCTTGCCGGCCATGTCCGGGGCCGAGAACGAGATCTCGTCCAGGAGCCGCTCCATGATCGTGTAGAGCCGCCGCGCCCCGATGTTCTCCGTCCGCTGGTTCACCAGGGAGGCGATCTCGGCCACGGCCTCCACGGCGTCGCCGGTGAAGCGGAGCGACACGCCCTCCGTCTTCAGCAGCTCCACGTACTGCCGGGTGAGCGCATTCTCCGGCTCGCTCAGAATGCGGACAAAGTCCTCCCGCGTCAAGGGCTCCAGCTCGACGCGGATGGGGAAGCGGCCCTGTAGCTCCGGGATCAGGTCGGAGGGCTTCGCCACGTGGAAGGCCCCGGCCGCGATGAACAGGATATGGTCGGTGCGCACCATCCCGTACTTGGTGGCGACCGTCGAGCCCTCCACGATGGGCAAGAGGTCCCGCTGGACCCCCTCCCGGGAGACGTCGGGCCCGTGTCCTCCCTCGCGCCCGGCGATCTTGTCCAGCTCGTCCAGGAAGATGATCCCGGAGTCCTCGACGCGCACGATGGCCTGGGCCACGGCCTCCTCCGCGTCCACGAGCTTCTGCGCCTCCTCCTGCTCGAGGAACCGGCGGGCCTCCCCGATCCGGAGCCGGCGCCGGCGCGTGCGCCCGGGGAGGATGTGCGACAGCATGTCCTTCAGGTTGATGCCGACCTCCTCCATGCCCTGCCCCGAGAAGACCTGGAGCATGGGATTGGACTGGTCGGAGACGTCCATCTCGATGACGCGCTCGTCGAGCTTGCCGGCGCGCAGCTGCGCCCGGAGCTTCTCCCGCGTGGCGTCGCGGGAGGCCTCGTGCGAGACCTCCTCGAGCGTGCTGCTGCTGAAGGCCTCGCCGGGTCGCCGCGGCAGCAGGAGGTCGAGCACCCGCTCCTCGGCCTGGGCCTCGGCCTTCTCCCGGACCGCGGCCGCCATCTCGGCCTTCACCATGGTCACCGACAGCTCCGTGATGTCGCGCACCATGGACTCCACGTCCCGGCCCACGTAGCCGACCTCCGTGTACTTGGAGGCCTCCACCTTGAGGAAAGGGGCCTGCGAGAGCTTGGCGAGCCGGCGGGCGATCTCGGTCTTCCCGACCCCCGTGGGCCCGATCATGATGATGTTCTTCGGGGCCACCTCGTCGCGGAGCCCCGGCGGCAGGTTCTGGCGCCGCCAGCGGTTCCTGAGCGCGATGGCCACGGCGCGCTTGGCCCGCTCCTGCCCGACGATGTACCGGTCCAGCTCGGCGACGATCTGGGCCGGCGTGAGCGCGTTCATTGAAGTCGCCTGAACGTGGAGGACCCCGCGTTGCGGTTGGGCCTCTTCGCGCAAGCGCTCATTCGAGCACCTCGACGGTGATGTGATCGTTGGTGTAGACGCAGATGCCCGCCGCGATCCGGAGCGCCTGCTCGGCGACCTCCCGGGCATCCAGGCTCGAGTGCTTGCAGAGGGCGCGCGCGGCGGCCAGCGCATAGGGCCCGCCCGAGCCGATGCCGATCAGCCCGTCGTCGGGCTCGATCACGTCGCCCGTGCCCGAGACGATGAAGGACGACTCCCCGTCGGCCACCGCCAGCAGCGCCTCGAGGCGGCGCAGCACGCGGTCCAGCCGCCAGTCCTTGGCCAGCTCCACCGCCGCGCGCGGCAGGTTGCCGCGATGCTCGTCGAGCTTGGCCTCGAACTTGCCGAAGAGCGTGAAGGCGTCCGCCGCCGCGCCCGCGAAGCCCGCCAGCACCCGCCCGTGGTAGATCTTGCGGACCTTCCGCGCCGAGGCCTTGACGACCGTTTGGCCGATGGACACCTGCCCGTCGCCCCCGAGCGCCACTCCCCCCTGGTGCCGCACGCAGAGCACGGTGGTGGCGCGGACGCGCGCGCGGCCCTCCAGATCCTTCATGTCGCCCTCGGGTGGGCCCGGTCGTACACCTTCATCAGGTGCTCGGGGCTCACGTGGGTGTAGCGCTGCGTCGTGGAGAGCCGGCTGTGGCCCAGGAGCTCCTGGATGAGCCGGAGATCCGCGCCCGCCCCCAGCATGTCGGTGGCGAAGGTATGGCGCAAGGTGTGGGGCGAGACACGCCGGGTGAGCCCCGCCGCGCGCGCCAGCCGCCTCACGATCCGGTGCACGCTCCGCGGCGTGAGCCGGCCGCCCCGCGGGTTGCGGAAGAGGGGGCCGCCACCCTCGGGCCGCCGGACGAGGTAGGCGTCGAGCGCCGCGAGCGCGGCCTCGCCGACCGGCACCACGCGCTCCTTGTCGCCCTTGCCGAGGACCCGGACCGTGGCCCGGCGGCGGTCCAGGTCGTCCACGTCCAGCCCGCAGCACTCGGCCACCCGGAGCCCGCTGGCGTAGAGCAGCTCGAGGATGGCGTGGTCTCGGAGGCCGGCCGCGGACGCGGCCGGGGACCGGTCCAGCAGCTCCTTCGACTCGTCCGGGGGCAGGAAGGACGGGAGGCGGCGGGGGACACTGGGGGTGCGCACCTGGCGCGCCGGGTTGCCGTCCACGAGCCCGCGCCGGGCGAGGAAGCGGAAGCAGGAGCGCACGGAGGCGAGCTTGCGCGCGATGCTGCTCCTGGCCAGCCGCCGCTGATGGAGCCTGACGAGATACGCCCGCAGGAGCCGCGCGTCCACGTCATCCAGCCCCGAGGCGCCCTCTGCGCTCACGAAGCCCTGGAACTCGGCCAGATCGGCGGCGTAGCCCCTGAGCGTGTGGGGGGAGGCCCCCCGCTCGGCGTCGAGATGGGCGAGGAAGGCCGCGATGGGGCCGGACATCCGCTGAGTCGCCGTCACTGGCTCGCGGCCCGTCAGGCGACCGTGGGGGCCGCCTCCTGCTTGTACCCGCACTCCTCGCGGATGCAGGCGCGCGTCACCTTGCCCCCCCGGGCGCGGCGCTCGGTGAGGAAGAGCGCGCCGCACTTCGGACAGGGCTCCGGGATGGGCCGCGCCCACACCGAGAAGGTGCACTCGGGGTACTGTCCGCAGGCGAAGAAGGTCCGGCCCTTCCGCGTGCGCCGCTCCACGAGCTGGCCGCCGCAGCCGGGCTGCGGGCAGACGATCCCCAGCGGCACGGGCTTGGTGGTCTTGCACGCGGGGTAGCCGGAGCAGGCGATGAACTTGCCGAAGCGCCCGTGCTTGATGACCATGGGCTTGCCGCAGGTCGGGCAGATCTCCTCCGTGGGCTCGTCGGCCACCTTCGTGCGCCCGCCGCCCAGGTCCTTCGTGTACTTGCACTCCGGGTAGGCGGAGCAGGCCAGGAACTTGCCGAAGCGCCCCCACTTCTCCACGACGGGCTTGCCGCAGTCCGGGCAGGCCTCGCCGATCTCCACCCCCTCCTTCACGTTGTCGATCTTCTTCCCGGCCCGCGCCAGGTCCTTCGAGAACTCCTTGTAGAAGGCGGCGACGGTCTCGACCCAGTCGGCCGCCCCCTCCTCGATCCGGTCCAGCGACTCCTCGAGCTGGGCCGTGAACTCCACGTCCATGACCTCGGGGAAATGCGGCACCAGCGAGTCCGTGACGAGCATGCCGAGCTCGGTGGGAAAGAGCGTGCCCTTCTCGCGCCTGGCGTACTCGCGCTCCTGGATGGTCGAGAGGATCTGCGCATAGGTCGAGGGGCGGCCGATGCCGCGCTCCTCGAGGGTCTTCACCAGCGAGGCCTCGGTGTAGCGCGGCGGCGGCTGGGTGAAGTGCTGCTTGGGGTCGAGTGCGCGGAGCCTGAGCCGCTCGCCCTCGACGAGCGGCGGCATCACGGCCTCGACTTCCGCCTCCTCCTCGGGCGCCGCCGGCGCCTCCTCCCGCGACTCGACGTACACCGCTGTGAAGCCCGCGAACCGGAGCGTCGCACCCTGGGCCCGGAAGAGGCAGTCGCCGGCCTCGATCTCGGCCGCCACGGTGTCGTACAGGGCCGGCAGCATCTGGCTGGCGAGGAAGCGCTCCCAGATCAGCCGGTACAGCGCCAGCTGGTCCCGGCTGAGGAAGGGCGCCACGGCCCGCGGCTCGCGCTCGACAGCGCTGGGGCGGATGGCCTCGTGGGCGTCCTGGGCGCCCTTCTTCGACCGGTAGGCCGGCGGCGTCTCCGGGAGATACTCGCGCCCGAGCCGGCGCCCCACCCACCCGCGCGCCTCCTCCTGCGCCTCCGGCGCCACGCGCACGGCGTCCGTGCGCATGTAGGTGATGAGCCCCACGCTGCCCTCGGCCCCCAGCTCGATGCCCTCGTAGAGCTGCTGGGCCAGCATCATCGTCTTCTTGGCGGTGAAGTGCAGCTTGCGGCCGGCCTCCTGCTGGAGCGTGGAGGTGGTGAAGGGCGCCGCGGGGTTCCGCTTCCGCTCGCCCCGGGTCACCGCCCGGACCCGCCACTGGCAGCCGTGGAGCGCGGTCATCACCGCCAGCGTCTCCCGCTCCGTGGGCAGGCTGGCCTTCTCGCCGCGCACCTCCCTGAGCGTGGCCGTGAACTCCGGCGGCTGCTTGCCCAGGAGGCGCGCGTGGAGCGACCAGTACTCCACCGGCACGAAGGCCTGGATCTCGCGCTCCCGCTCGGTGAGCAGGCGCACCGTCACCGACTGTACCCGTCCGGCCGACAGCCCGCGGCGGATCTTCTCCCAGAGGAGCGGCGAGAGCTTGTACCCCACGAGCCGGTCGAGGATCCGGCGGGCCTGCTGGGCATTCACCTTGTTCGTGTCGATCTTGCCCGGGTGCTGGAAGGCGGCCTTGACCGCCCGCTCCGTGATCTCGTTGAACAGGATCCGGTAGGTCTTGCTCTTGCTGATCCCCAGCTCCTGCGCGAGGTGCCAGCCGATCGCCTCGCCCTCGCGGTCCGGGTCCGTCGCGATGTACAGGGTCTCCGCCTTCTCGGCGGCGCGCTTCAGCTCGTCCAGGACCTTCTTCTTCGCCGGCAGGACCCGGTACTCGGGCTTGAAGCCCTTCCGCTCGTCCACCCCGAGCCGCGACTTGGGGAGGTCGCGGACGTGGCCCATGGAGGCCTTGACGACGTACCTGGCGTCCAGGTACTTCTGGATCGTCTTGACCTTGGTCGGCGACTCGACCACCACCAGCGAGCGCTTCGCCACTCTGTGTCCTTTCAGGCGCGTCCCGCCCGCACGAAGCGGGCGCCCGGCAGCTGTCTCGCCACCCCATCGAGGGCGAGGGCCTGGAGCAGGGCGGCCGTCCGGCCCGCCCCGAGCCCGCTCCGCGCGATGAGCTCGTCGATGCCCACCGGCTCCTCCCCCAGGAGCGCGAGGAGCCGCCGTTCATCATCCCCGGCCTGCATGCAGCCGTCCGCCCGGGGCCCGGGGAGAGCTGTCGCGCTCACGCAGTCCCGGAAGCGCCGCGGGAGCTGGGCCACGACGTCCTCCCAGCCCTCCACCGGCGCGGCGCCGTCCTTGAGCAGGCGATGCGCGCCGCGGCTCGTGGGCGAGGTGATCCGGCCGGGCACCGCCATCACCTCGCGTCCCAGTTCCAGCGCGTGCCGGGCGGTGATGAGCGAGCCGCTCTTCTCGGCCGCCTCCACCACGACCACGCCCAGCGAGAGCCCGGCGATCACGCGGTTGCGCTCCGGGAAGTGCTGGGGCAGCGCCCGCGCGTCCATCGCGTACTGCGAGACCACGGCGCCCTGCGCCGCGATGCGCGCCGCCAGCCGCCGGTTCTCGGGCGGATAGATCACGTCGAGCCCCGACCCGAGCACCGCAATGGTGCGCCCGCCGGCCTCGAGCGCGCCGCGATGGGCCGCGCTGTCGATGCCGCGCGCGAGCCCGCTCACCACCGTCACGCCGCGCGCCGCGAGATCGAAGGCGAGCCGCTCCGCCACCGCGATCCCATAGGGCGTGGCCTGGCGCGATCCCACCACCGCCACCGCGAGCGCGTCCTCGTCGAGGAGGCATCCCCGCAGGTGCAGGCGCTCGGGCGGCGCCGGGATCTCTCGCAGGAGCAACGGGAAGCCCGCGTCCCCGCGCCGCACGAGCTGGACCTCGCGCGCCACCGCACCGCCGCTCGCAACGGCGCCGGACGACGGCACACCCTCACGCCACGCCGCCGCGCCTCGCTGCGCCTCGCTCATCGTCTCCCGGTAGATACGTGTCATGATCATCATACGTCGCTCACGGCAGAATGCGCCTCAGTATACCTTCGCCCTCAGGGGCGTCAAGAAATGGAGCGGCTCCCGCCAGCGCGGGATCAGCGCGACCGGAGCGTGGCGCCGCGCTGCGCCGCCGCCAGGAGGGCGCGGGCGCGCGCGGCGGCCTCGCTCCGCGGATGCTCGCTCGCGAGCCGGCGCCAGGCGGCGCCGGCACCCGCGGGCTCTCCGAGAGCGCGGTGGCACAGCCCGATCTTGAGGAGGGCGTCCGGAACCTGCGGGCTCCGCGCGTACTCCTCCACGAGAGTGCGCAGCTCGACCAGCGCCTGGCGGAAGTCGCGCTGCTGGTAGTACGCCTCGCCGATCCAGAGCTGCGCCGCCGGCGCGAGCGGATGCCGTGGGAAGCGCGCAATCAGGTCGGTGAGCTCCAGCACCGCCTGCCCGGGCTCGCGCGCCCGGAGATTGGCCTGGGCGCTGGCGAACAGCCGCTCCGGCTCAGGCGGCTGCGCGGGGGCCGGCGGGGCCGCAGTCCGTGCGCCGGGGGGCGGAGCCGCCTCGGGCGCCGCCCCCCGGCCCTCGGCGACGGGGGCGCTGCGCACGCGCAGCGCGACCTGGAGCTCTGCGAGTCCCGCGGCCGCGCTCCTGATCTCCCGCCCGAGCGCGGCCATCTCCGCCTCGAGTCCCCGCATCCGCGACTGGAGCTCGCTCACTTCCCGCGCGCTCCCGTCGTGGAGCCGCCGCATCTCCACAAGCTCTCTCTGCGCCGAGGCGATCTCGACGACGGCGCGGCGCCCGCTGTCGTCCCAGGCGCAGCCGGCCAACGCCGCGGCGGAGAGCGCGCAGCCGGCGAGCCGGCGCAGCATGGGAGGAGAGAAGGCGTGCAGCACGATGGGGCGACGGTAGCACCCGCCCGGAAGCCAAGTCAAACGCCCGCGCCCTTTACACGCGGGCGCCCCCGGGGCTAGCATGCGCCAGTGGACGACTTCAACTGGACCGTGCACGCTTCCGCGCTCCTCACCGGCCTCGTCTTCGGCTACATCCTCCAGCGCGGCGGCTTCTGCCTCACGCGGGCCCTGTCCAACGCCGTCCTCATGAGGGACTTCACCATCCTGCGGGCCTACCTGCTGGCGCTCCTCGTCGCCATCATCGGCGTGCACGTGCTGGGTGCGCTCGGGCTCCTCCAGGTGCCCATCCGCCCGTTCCGCTGGGTGGCCAATATCCTGGGCGGCCTGCTGTTCGGCGTGGGCATGATCCTCTCCGGCGGTTGCTCGGGAAGCACCTGGTACCGCGTCGGAGAGGGGGCGGTGGGCGCCTGGGTCGTCTTGCTGGGCTTCGCGATGGGCGCCACCACCGTCAGCGTGGGCGTGCTGGCGCCGCTGCGGACATGGCTGCAGGCGCCCACCGTCACCGTCCGCGGCGCCGCGCCGACGCTCCACGGTCTCGTGGGCCTCTCGCCGTGGATCGTCATTGCGTTGCTCGCCGCCGTCGGGGCCGTCTTCCTCTTCCGCGGCCCGGCCGAGCCCGAGCACGGCAAGTGGCCGTGGGCCGCCACGGGCCTGGCCGTGGGCGGGATGATCGCGGCGGGCTGGTGGACGTCTGGCTTCGGCGACCGGCCCGCCGGCATCACCTTCGCCTCCAACACGGGTCACCTGCTCACCTACCCCCTCGTGGGATATCCGACGCAGGTCACCTGGAGCATGGTGCTGCTGCTCGGCGTGCCCGTCGGCGCCTGGGTCGCCGCGTGGCGCGCGGGAGAGTTCCGCTGGAAGCTGCCGCCCGGGTGGAGCCTCGTGAAGATCTTCGGCGGAGGGCTCCTGATGGGCGGCGCGGCCCTGCTCGCCGAGGGCTGCAACATCAATCAGGGCCTGACCAACTCCGCGACGCTCAGCATCGGCAGCCTCGTGACCTTCGCCTCGATGGCCCTCGGTGGCTGGCTCGCCCTCCGGGCCCTCTACCTCCGCCGCGGCTGACCGCGCCGCCCCGCGCCCCGCTGCCGCCGGCGCCGGGTGCTACGCGTTTCTGAGTAGCATCACCTCGACGGGTTCCCCGGGCGCGATCACCGTGTCACCGGGGACGATGGCGAGGCCGTCGGCGGCGACCATGGAGCGCAGGATCCCCGAGCCCTGCTCGCCGGTGAGGCGCGCGCCGAGGCCCCCGTCCACGGGCTCGGTCCTCACGCGCAGATACCCCCGGCGCCGCCCTTGATTGACGATGGGCCCGAGCGCGCGCGCCTGCACCACGGGCCGTGCCAGCCGCGCATGCCCGCCCATACGCAGGAGAGCCGGGCGCACGAAGAGCTCGAAGGTGACCATGGCGGAGACCGGATTGCCGGGCAGCCCGAACACCGGCAGCGACGCCTCGCGTCCGCCGCGGAGCGTCGCGAAGGTGATCGGCTTGCCCGGCCGCATGTTGACCATCCAGAGGTGCTGCTGGGCCCCGAGCTGCCCGAGAGCCGCCTTGACGAGATCGTGTTCGCCCACGGACACCCCGCCGGAGGAGATCAGCAGATCGCAGCCGAGCCCCCAGGAAAGCCGCTCGACGATCTCCTCCAGCCTGTCCCGGGCGATCCCGAGATTCACGGGCTCCGCGCCCGCCTCGAGCACCTGCCCCATCAGCGCGTAGGTGTTCGAGTTCGGGATCTGCCCCGGCCCGAGCGTGCCGGGCAGGTCCACCAGCTCGTCGCCGGTAGAGAGGATGCCCACCACCGGGCGCCGCACCACGCACACGGGCTGATGGCCGAGCGTGGCGAGGAGCCCGATCTCCGCGGGCCCCAGCGCGCGCCCCCGCTCCAGCACCGTGTCCCCTGTCCGCATGTCCTCGCCCCGGCGCCGCACGCACTCGCCGGGCGCCACGCGCCGGCCGATCACCACCGTGTCTCTCTCGACCGTCACGTCTTCCTGCGGGATCACGGCGTCGGCGTCGTCTGGCAGCGGCGCGCCGGTGAAGATGCGGACGGCCTGGCCCGGCCGGAGCGGCCGCTCCGCCACGGCGCCCGCGGGCACCCGCCCGCACAGCCGCAGCCGCGCCGGCTCCGCCGGCGCGGCCGCCGCGGTGTCGGCGCTGCAGAGGGCATAGCCGTCCATGGAGGAGTTGGGCCACGGCGGGATGTCCAGCCGCGCGGTCACGCTCTCGTCGAGCACTCGGTGGAGCGCCTGCAGGAGCGGGACGCGCTCGTTCCCGAGGACCGTGATGCACGAGAGGATGCGGCCGAGCGCCTCTTCGACCGAGATCACGCAGCTAGTGTAGCAGGGGTCAGGTCTTGCAATCCGACACGTCTGCCCGGCGCCACCACTGTTGCGCCCGTACGACACACGATGACCGGTGCCCTGTCCCGCATGCCAGGACCACCCGCACCCCGGCCGATGTCGGAATGCAAGACCTGACCCCTAGAGGGGGTAGCGGGACAGGAAGCGGCGGCGGCCCAGCGCGAAGAGCGCGAAGAAGCCGGCCGTGATCAGGATCTCCACGAGCCCGAACGGGAAGACGTCCTCCGGCGAGATGGCGGGGAAGACCAGCAGGATGCGCTCGAGGAAGATGGCCGTCCACCCCATGAAGAGGATCACCACGAGCGGCTTGTGCGCCGTGGGCGGGCGCCCTGTCAGGCGCTTGAGCAGGTAGGCGAAGGGGACGAGCCAGCCCATGACGAAGATGACGAAGGCCATGATCCGCCACGGGTCGTTGAAGAAGCGCCGCAGGAAGAACTTCGTCTCCACGGGGACGTTGCCGTACCAGATCACCAGGTACTGCGAGAAGAAGAAGTACATCCACATGACGCACATGGCGAAGGTCAGCTTGGCCACGTCCTGGATGGCCGCGGGCGGCACGGCAGTGAGCCCGCGGGCGTTGGCGCGGATGGTGAGGAAGGCCACCAGCCCGAAGCCCGTGTAGAGCGTGCTCACCACGTAGTAGCCGCCCAGGAGCCCGCTGTACCACTTGGGGTCCAGGGACATCACCAGGTCGAAGCCCCAGAGCGACACCACCACCACGAAGAGGAAGAGGAGCGTGGCGGCGAGCCGCGTCCGGCGGCTGCGCGCGGCCGCGCTCTCGGTGGCGCCCGGCTGCTCCTCGAAGACCGCCCGGGAGAAGCGGAGCGCGACCCAGTAGAGGAGCGCCACGCCGACGCCGGTGCGGAGCACCATGAACGGGACGTTGAGCCACGCCGCCTTCTTCGGGTCGGGGGTCGTCACCCACGGGTACAGGGTCTTGAGGCCGGCGAACAGGATCAGGAAGAGGACGAAGGAGATCGGCAGGAAGCCGGCCGGAGTCAGCGCGATCCGCTTCACGGTGGGCGACCAGCGCGCCTCGGTGAGCTGCATCATCCCCGCCAGCGCCGGCCCGGCGATCGCGAGGCTCGACCAGAAGAGCAGATTGACCAGGTACATCCCCCAGGCGCGGACCGGCTGAGGCTGCATGATGCCGTAGACGAAGGCGACCGCGCCGGCGGCGGCCACCGCCGCCAGCACGGCCGGGGACCCCTGCGAGGCATGGGCGTTCGAGGTGGTCGGGGTCATCTCTGCGCCAGGCTCCTCACGTAGTTCACCACGTGCCACCGCTCCTCGGGCGAGAGCGCCTCGCCGTAGGGCGGCATGATCGCCCCGCCCACGCTGAGATAGCTCTGCCAGTAACCGTCGGTGCGGCCCTTCTGCAGGTCCGCGTTGGTGAGATCCGGGGGCGGCACGAACTTCGGCGTCACGAGCCCATCGCCCTTGCCAGAGGTCCCATGGCAGGGTACGCAGTAGATCGCGAACAGCCCCCCGCCCGTCTTGACGGACGCGGGGGTGGCCGGCACCGGGTTCTTCCGCAATGCCGCCGCCTCCCGCTCCTCCTTGGGGTAGTAGAGCTCGCCGCCGGCGCGCGGCACGCTGCCCACCGGCATCGCGAAGGCCCGCTCGCCGGGCATCACCCGGGGCGTCTGCGTCATGTTGTCGTTCCAGCGCATCACGAGGACGCCGCCCTCCAGCGCCGCCACCGCGCCCACCACCAGCAGCACGAGGGCGAAGACGTACTTCATTATCGCCTGACCTCCTCGGCGCCGGCCCCCGCCAGGAGCGTCTGGACGTCCCCGGCCCGGTCGGGCGGGCAGGCCACCGCCACGCCGAAGCGGTCCAGCGTGAAGCGCGGGTCGTAGGTGGGCGAGGGACGGAGCTTCGGCAGGCGGCCCAGGACCAGCAGGGCCAGGAGCGTCGCGAGCCCTCCGAACAGGATCGTCAGCTCGAAGCCGATGATGACGAAGGGCGGGATCGAGACCGGGTGCTTGCCGCCGGTGACGAGCTCCCACTTGAGCGACGACCAGATGGTGAGGAAGAAGCCGGTGGCCGTGCCGGTGACGCCCCCGATCAGGGTGAACAGCCGGACCCGGCTCAGCGGCCGGACGCGCTCCACCTCTTCCTCGATCTCCTCCACCGGCACCGGCGAGTACACCGTCAGGTCGGCGAAGCCGCGCTGCCTGAGGTCGCGGATGGCCTGCAGCGTGGTGTCCACGTGGGCGAAGACGCCGAGCACGCTCGTGGTCTCGGCGGCCATGCTAGTGCCCTCCCCCGTGGGCGTCGTGCTTCCGGGGGTGCTTCAGGGGGTGCGCCAGCACCTCCTTCACCTCCACGATGGACAGGGACGGCATGACCCTGATGAAGCCGAGGAAGAGGAGGAAGAACCACGCGAAGGAGCCGACGATGATCGCCGAGTCGGTGAGGGTCGGCACGTAGGTGCCCCAGGTGTACGGGTAGAAGTCGTGGGCCAGCCCGGGGACGATGATGTTGAAGCGCTCGAACCACATCCCGATCAGCACGAGGATGGAGGCCACGTAGAGGATCCCCACGTGGGTCCGGGCCCGCTTCCAGAAGAAGATCAGCGGGACCACGCTGTTGCAGAAGTACATGAGCCAGTACGCCCAGGCGTACTGCTTCGTGGCCTTGGCGAACACCGAGGCCCGCTCGAAGTGGTCGCCGCTGTACCAGGCCGTGAAGACCTCGCAGGCGTAGAAGTAGGTGAGCACGAGACTCGTGACCAGGATCAGCTTGGCCATGGCGTCCAGGTGCTTGTCCGTGATGTAGGTGTACCAGTCGAAGAGGTAGCGCATGGGCAGGATGAGGATGAGCACCATGGCGAAGCCCGAGAAGATGGCCCCGTCCACGAAGAACGGCGCGAAGAGCGTCGAGTGCCAGCCGGGAACCAGCGCCATGGCGAAATCGAACGACACGACGCTGTGCACCGACAGCACCAGCGGCGTCGCCAGGGCCGCGAAGAGGCCGTAGGCGCGGCGGTAGTGGCGCCACTGCGAGTCCGAGCCCTCCCAGCCCAGGGCGAGCACGGCGTAGATCCGCCGCTTGACGCCGGTGGCGCTGTCACGCAGGGCCGCGATGTCCGGCACCAGCCCGATGACGAAGAAGACGAGGCTGATGGTGAGGTACGTCGAGATGGCGAACACGTCCCAGACCAGCGGGGACTTGAAGTTGGGCCAGAGGTAGCGCTGGTTCGGGTAGGGCATGAGCCAGTAGGCGAACCACATGCGCCCGGCGTGGATGAGCGGGAAGAGCCCGGCGGTCATGACCGCGAAGATCGTCATGGCCTCCGCGCCCCGGTAGATGGAGGTCCGCCACTTCGCGCGGAAGAGGTAGAGCACGGCGGAGATCAGCGTACCGGCGTGTCCGATGCCGATCCAGAACACGAACGTGGTGATGTACATGGCCCACATCTGGGGCGTCCGCTTGCCGGCCGCGCCCATGCCCACGTAGATCTGCCATGGCCACGCGGCGAGACCGGCCGCCAGCGTCAGCCCCACCAGGCACATCCAGGCGAAGTAGGTGTTGCCGGGCATGCCGACGGTGCGGATGACGTCGCGGTTCACGTCGGCCCAGCTGGCGTCCGCGCTCTTGCCCTGGAAGTTCATGCCTTGTGGCCCTTCGCCGGGGCGAGATCGCGCCCCCGGATGACCTTCTTGAGGTACGTCACCGCGGGCTGCGTGCCCAGCTCCTCCAGCACGTGGTAGCCGCGGGGCGAGCGGGAGAGCCGGGACACCGCGGCCCGGTCGTCCTTGAGATCGCCAAAGGTGATGGCCTGGGTGGGACAGGTCTCCTGGCAGGCCGTCCGGATCTCGCCGTCGCGGACCGGCCGGTTCTCGTCCCGGGCGGCGTCCTTGCCCTGGAGGATGCGCTGGACGCACATGGTGCACTTCTCCATGACGCCCAGCTGCCGCACGGTGACCTCCGGGTTGAGCTGGAGATCCAGCGGCGCCGGGAACGTGTAGTAGAACCAGTTGAAGCGCCGCACGTGGTACGGGCAGTTGTTGCCGCAGTACCGGGTGCCGACGCAACGGTTGTAGACCTGCCCGTTGAGGCCCTCCTGCGTATGGTAGGCCGCGTACACCGGGCACACCGGCTCGCACGGAGCCACGCCGCAGTGCTGGCAGAACATGGGCAGGAAGATGTTCTCGGGGTGGCCGGCCTGCCCTTCCTCCCAGCGCTCGAGCCGGAGCCAGTGCTGGTCTCTCCCGTAGGCGACCTGCTCCCGGCCGACCACGGGGACGTTGTTCTCGGCGACGCAGGCGACGACGCAGGCCTGGCAGCCCGTGCACCGGTCGAGGTCCACCGCCATCCCCCAGCGGTGCTCAGGGTACCGGACCTGCGGGTACATGCTCGGGTGGCTCGCATGCTCCGGCGGGCGCCCGCGCAGCTCCATCTCCCTGGCGGCGCCCAGCGGCACGTGCTGGGCCAGCTCGCGGTCGTCCTGGTCATGCGTGGACTGCGGGATGGCCAGCGGGCGCCGGGCCCCGGTCCTCGCCAGCTCGACGGTGACGGCCAGGTGTGGCAAGCCACCGGACTGGGCCTCGGGCGCGGCCGCCAGGAGTCGCATGGGATTGGCGCCGGCGTTGAGCCCCCGCTCCCGCGCGTAGAGCCCCCCCCACTCGTGCCCCTGCCCCATGGCCACGGCCACGGCACCCGGGTGCAGGGAGTCCGACGGATAGGCCGGCAACTCGATCTTGCCGTGAGGCGAGGTGAGCGTCACGACATCCCCCCGGCTCAGGCCGAGTCTCCGCGCCGTCTCGGCCGGGACCTCCACCCAGCCGTCCCAGGTGATCTGGGTCATGCTGTCCGGCGCCTCCTGCAGCCACGCCCGGTCAGCCCCGCGGCCGTCGTAGAAGCGCGCGGAGGGATAGACGAGCAACGCGTGCGAGCCTGCACCCTCGAGCCTGGCAGGCTCGGCCTTGATGCGGCCGGCCTCCGGCCTGAGCACCACGGGCGGCGCCGCGGTCTGTCGGAAGGCGCCGCCCTTGCGGAGCGACTCCTCCCAGAAGGCGTCGAACTCCTTGTCGCGGCGGGCCGGCGGGGCCAGCCCCTTCCACTGCGCCTTGACGAGCTCCTGGAAGGTCGGCCAGGGCAGCGGCCCCTTGCCCGGCTCGCTGCCCAGCACCTGCCGCCCGAGCGAGAGGAGAAGGTCGCCCACGCTCTTGGCCTCCACCGGCTTGCCCTCGATCTCCACGGGGCCCATGGTCGGCTGCATGAGGCCCACGACCCCTTCCTCGGCGACGTAGTCGCCCCAGGACTCGAGCCAGTGAAGCGCCGGCAGCGCCACGTGCGCCCTCGCCGCGGTCTCGCTCGGGCGGTTGGCGAGGCTCACCACCAGCGGCACCTTGGCGAGTGCCTCCGCGAAGCCGGCCTTGAGCGGCATCGTGTACACCGGATTCACGTCGCCGAGCAGCAGCACCTCGATCTCGCCCCTGCCCATGGCCTGGGTGAGGGAGACCATGTCCGCGTAGGAGCTCGCCAGGCCGAGGACCGAGTCGTTGCCGAAGCGGATGCGCGTGCCGAGCGCCCCCACCGCCGCGTTGAGGAGGTTGATGGCGACCTGCGTCTCGGTGGCGTTGCCCGCCGAGACGCCGACGCCGCCGCCGATGGCCAGTCCCCCCTTCGAAGCCGCGAGGTCGTGGGCGATCTCCCCGAGGGTGGCGGCCTCCACTCCGGAGGCGGCCGCCGCGCGAGCCACGTCCACCCCCTGCACCGCAGCGCCGAGTGTCTTCGTGTCGGCCCCTGGCGCCTGCAGCCCGGCGTCCAGGATCACCTTCAGCATCGCCAGGGCCAGCAGGCCTTCGGTCCCCGGGGCGTTGCGCACCCACCGATCGGCATTGGCCGCGGTCACCGACAGCCGGGGCTCGACGTGGACGAAGGTGCCCGCGCGGCCATGGGCGAAGGCGTGCATCCGCGCGAAGTCTCCCGCGTAGCCCACGGGCGACAGCCACGTCTCGAGGAAGTCCGCCCCGAAGGAGAGGAGGTAGGCGGCCTCGCCGATCAGGTAGTCCGGGATCGCCTCGCGCCCGAAGGCGATGCGGTTCGCGGCACGGATCGGCTCGTAGCCGAGGGGCTCGTAGGCCACGCGGGGCCGGGCGCCGAGCGCCTTGCCCCACTCGTCCATGAGCCGGGCCAGGCTGCCCGTCTCGAGCCCGGTGACCAGCGCGATCTTGCCTCCCTGGCGCGCCCCGGTCAGGGCCGCCAGCTTGTCGACGACTGCCTTCTCGGCCTCCTCCCACTTGGCGGGCTTGCCGCCCACGAGGGCGCCGCGCAAGCGGTCGGGATGGTAGAGCCCCTGCAGCGCCGAGTGGCCGCGGATGCACAGGGCGCCGGCATTGACGGGATGGTCCGGGTTGCCCTCGAGCTTGATCACGCGACCGTCGCGGTTCTTCGCGATAGCGCCGCAGCCGGCGGGGCACTCCCGGCAGACGGTGGAAAAGTACGCGGGGATCCCTGGGACGATGTTCTCCGGCGGGGAGACGTGCGGCCGCAGCCACTCCGCCCCCTGGCCGCAGCCGCCCGCCGCCGTCGCAGCGCCCGATGCGGCCACGATCTTGAGAAACGCCCGCCGGTCAATGCCGCTCATCGCCTCTCCGTCTCTCGGGGGTTTTCGGCCCTGATGTCGCTCTTGTGCGGGAAGGAGACGTACTCCGGAACCTCGAAGATCCGCACCCAGGGCATCTGCGTCTGCGCCGCCACGTAGCCGGCCAGCTTGTGGATCTCCGGCCGGTCGGCCGCCGTCACCGCATGGCAACTGAAGCAGCGCGCCACGGAGGGGATGTCCGCCGCGGCGCCGCGCCGCGCGCCCGCGTGACAGTACTGGCAATCCGTCTTGTACTGGCCGGCATGGGTCGCGTGGCTGAAGCTGATGGGCTGGACCGGCCCCGGCGCCGCGCTCAGCGCGCCCCCGGGTCGGGAGAGGAAGAGGAGGGTGGCCAGGAGCACCAGGCCCAGCACTCCCACGGCCATCTTGCCCGACATCGACGCTCGCACACTCCTCGCGCAGCATGGCGCGCCACCTGATTTGCCTCGGGAGCTCCAGACGGACGGCACACGACATCGGTCGTCCAGAAAACCTCGTGCACCGTATCACGCGGGAAAAGTTGGTGTCAAGAGGCCATGGCCTCGCGACAGGCGCGGCCGACCTGGGCGAGGTCGGCGTCGGTGTGCACCAGCGAGACGAAGGCTGCCTCGAACTGGGAAGGGGCGAGAAAGACGCCGCGCGAGAGCATCCCGTGGAAGTAGCGCGCGTAGCGCGCGGTGTCCGCGCGCCGGGCTGAGGCGTAGTCCGTCACGGGGCCCTCGGTGAAGAAACACGTGAGCATGGAGCCGACCCGGTTGATCGTGACCGGCACCCGCGCGGCGGCTGCCCCCTCACGGAGTCCCCGCTCGAGCCGCGCCCCGAGGCGCTCGAGGCGCTCGTACACCCCGGGCTCCTCGAGGGCGCGGAGCGTGGCCAGCCCGGCCGCCACGGCCAGGGGGTTGCCCGAAAGCGTGCCTGCCTGGTAGACGCCACCCAGGGGCGCGATCCGGGCCATCAGCTCGCGGGAGCCACCGTAGGCGCCCACGGGCAAGCCCCCGCCGATGATCTTGCCGAGGCAGGTGAGGTCGGGCCGCACGCCGTAGAGCGCCTGGGCGCCTCCGTGGGCCACGCGGAAGCCCGTGATCACCTCGTCGAAGAGAAGCAGCGCCCCGTGCTGCGTGCACAGCCGCCGCAGCCCCTGCAGGTAGCCGGGCGCGGGCGGGACCACGCCCATGTTGCCGGCCACCGGCTCCACCACCACCGCCGCCACCTCCCGCCCCCGCTCGGCCATCACGCGCTCGACCGCCGGGAGATCGTTGAAGGGCAGCGCCATCGTGAGGGCCGCAAGCGCCTGGGGAACGCCGAGGGAATCCGGCACGCCAAACGTGGCGCCGCCGGAGCCGGCCTTGACCAGGAGGCTGTCGGCGTGGCCGTGATAGCAGCCGTCGAACTTGATGATCACGTCGCGTCCGGTGGCGCCGCGCGCGAGGCGAATGGCGCTCATGGCCGCCTCGGTCCCCGAGGAGACCAGGCGGACCATCTCCATCGAGGGCACGGCCCGGCCGATGCGCTCGGCCATCTCCACCTCGGCCCCCGTGGGGGCGCCGTAGCTCGTGCCGTGCCGCGCGGCAGCCATCACCGCCTTGACCACTGCCGGCGCGGCGTGACCCAGGATCAGCGGGCCCCAGGAGCCCAGGAAGTCGATGTAGCTGCGGCCGTCCACGTCCACGAGCCGCGCCCCCGCGGCGCGCGCCACGAAGAAGGGGGAGCCACCGACGCCCCGGAAGGCACGCACGGGGCTGTTCACCCCGCCGGGAATAACCCGCTGGGCGCTCTCGAAGAGCGTCGAAGACGCTGCGGCGGTTTGTTCGGGATGCTTGAACGTGGATGACTTCGCGTTGCGGTTGGGCCTCTTCGCGCCTTTGGCGGTCTCTTCAGGACGCTTGAATGTGGATGACTTCGCGCTGCGGTTCGGCCTCTTCGCGCCTGCGGCGCTCTGTTGCGGATGCCTGAATGTGGATGACTTCGCGCTGCGGTTCGGCCTCTTCGCGCCTGCGGCGGTCTCTTCAGGACGCTTGAATGTGGATGACTTCGGGTTGCGGTTCGGCCTCTTCGCGCCTTTGGCGCTCATCGGGCGGTGACCGGGAGGGTCAGGGCGGTCGGGACGAAGTCGCGCCGCGCGGGCTCCCAGGTGAAGGCGCTGGCGCCCGCCAGCCTCCGCTCGATGATGGACAGCACCACGTAAACGGCCTCGGGGTAGGTCGGCTCGCCGTTGATCAGCGCATTTCGCTTGTCCGTGTCGGAGAAGTACGCGCCCGTGTCGATGTGCGAGTGGTAGATGGTCGCCACGCGGTAGCCCTCGGCCTCTCGGCGTCCGATGGTGAGAAGATCTCGCGGATCGATGTAGTAGGCGGTCCTCGCGTCGCGAGGATACCGGGCCGGGTCCTTCGTGTTCAGCTCGTTCTGGATGTTGCGGCACGGCAGGAGCAGGCGCTCCTCCGGCAGCGACAGCCGGACGAGGACGACGCCACAGCACTCGGCCGGGTACTCGGCGATGGCCTGCTCCTGGACCCGGGCGATCTCCTCGCCCGTGAGGATGACGCGGCTCAGCTCAGTCCCTCGACGCTATCGGGCCCGCCCCCGGCCAGGGCCGGAATGATCGAGACCTCGTCCCCGTCCTTGAGCGAGGTCTCGAGGCCCGCGAGGGCTTCAATGGCCTCGCTGTTCACGTAGATGTTCACGTGGTGGTGCACCTCACCTTGCTCGTTGCGCACGAGCCCTCGCAGGCCCTCGAACTCCGCCTCCAGCCCGTCCAGCAACCCTCGGACGTCGGGGGCGTCCAGCGACACCCGGTCCCTGTTCTGGGTCGCCCTGCGAAAGGGCGTCGGGATGTAGACGTTGACCGTCATGGGGGCTCTCCCTTCTCAGAACGGCACGCTGAGATAGCGCTCCCCAGTATCGCATAGCACCGTGACCACCACGCGGCCCGCGGGCAGGCGGGCGGCGATCCGGCAGGCAGTCCAGACATTGGCCCCGGACGAGATGCCCACGAGGAGCCCCTCCTCCCGGGCCAGGCGGCCGCAGGTGGCGGTGGCGTCCTCGTCACTCACCTGCACGATCTCGTCGAGGACCGCCCGGTTCAGCACGGCGGGCACGAAGGAGGCGCCGATGCCCTGGATGCCGTGGGGGCGCGCCTTGCCACCGGAGAGCACCGGCGAGCGCGCGGGCTCCACGCCGACGACGCGCACCCCCGGGACCTTCTCCTTGAGCACCTCGCCCACGCCCGTCACCGTGCCACCGGTCCCGATGCCGGCCACGAAGACGTGGACCCGCTCCTCGGTGGCCTCGAGGATCTCCAGCGCCGTCGTGCGTCGGTGGATGTCGGGGTTGACCGGATTGTCGAACTGCAGCGGCATGAAGTACTCCGGGTGCTCGCGCAGCAGCTCCTGGGCGGCGAAGACGGCGCCCGTCATCCCCTCGAGCGCGGGCGTGAGCCGGATCTCCGCCCCGTACCGGGCCAGGAGCCGCCGCCGCTCCACGCTCATGTCCTCCGGCATGGTGAGGATGAGCCGGTAGCCGCGCACGGCGCACACCATGGCCAGGCCGATGCCCGTGTTCCCGCTGGTGGGCTCCACCACGGTGGCGCCCGGCCGGAGGAGGCCGCGCCGCTCGGCGTCCTCCACCATGGCCAGAGCGATCCGGTCCTTGACGCTGCCGCCCGGGTTCAACGACTCCATCTTCGCCAGCACCGTGGCTCCGTCGGGCGCCGCGAGACGGTTGAGCCGCACCAGCGGCGTGCCCCCCACCACCTCGAGCACCGACCCCGCGATTCGCGCCCGACCTCCGCCCCCCGGCCGCCTCTGCCCCATGGCTCCCACGCGCCCCGGCCGCCGCCGGTCAGATGTGGTACATGGGCCGGGCCGCGCGCTCGCGCTCCTCGGCCCCGCGCTTGAGGTCCGCCAGCGTGATCCTGTCGACGACCGCCGACACGGCGGCGCTCACCTCCTGCCACAGCTCGGACAGGTCGCCGGCCACGTCCCGCGGGGATGCGCGCCTCGTCCGCCGCGGGGGCTCGAGCCCCGCGAAGGCCCCCTCCACCGCCCGCAGCACGCTGCCCACCGTGATCTGATCGGCCGGCCGGCTCAGCCGGTAGCCCCCCGAAGAGCCGCGACGCGAGACGAGGAACCCCGCGCGCTTGAGCTGGAGCAGCACCTGTTCGAGGTAGCGCTGCGGGATGTCCCGGCGGGCCGCGATGTCCTGGATGGGGCGGAGCTCGTCAGTGTCCGACAGGGCCAGGTCGAGCATCGCCTTGACGGCGTATTCCCCCTTGGCCGAGATCCTCACCGACCGGGCCCGCTACTGGCGCCCCTGCTCGATGAGCCGCGCGGCGTCCGTGGCGCAGTAGGTGATGATGAGGTCGGCCCCGTCCCGCCGGATGCCCGTGAGGGCCTCGATGATGGCGCGCTCCTCGTCGAGCCAGCCGAGTTGCCCCGCGGCGCGGATCATGGCGTACTCGCCGGAGACGGAATAGGCGGCCACGGGCAGGCCGAAGTCGCTCTTCACCCGCGAGATGATGTCCAGGTACGGCAGCGCGGGCTTGACCATGACGATGTCGGCCCCCTCGTCCACGTCCAGCGCCACCTCCCGCATGGCCTCCATGGCATTGGCCGGATCCATCTGGTAGGCGCGCCGGTCGCCGAACTGCGGCGCGGAGTCGGCCGCCTCCCGGAAGGGCCCGTAGAAGGCCGAGGCGTACTTGGCCGAGTACGCCATGATGGGCGTCTCCTGATAGCCCGCCTCGTCGAGGGTCTCGCGGATGGCGCCGACGCGCCCGTCCATCATGTCGGAGGGCGCGACCATGTCGGCGCCGGCCTCGGCGTGCGAGAGGGCGGTGCGCGCGATCAGGTCCAGGGTCGGGTCGTTCTTCACCCGCCCGTCCTCCACGATCCCGCAGTGTCCGTGGCTCGTGTACTCGCACAGGCACACATCCGTGATGACCAGCAGGTCGGGGATCGTCTCCTTCACGGCGCGGACCGCCTGCTGGATGATGCCGTCCTCGGCGTAGGCCTCGCTGCCCCGCGGATCCTTCTCCTGCGGCAGCCCGAACAGGAGCACCGCCGGGATGCCCATGGAGGCGGCGTCCTTGCATTCCTTGAGGAGCTCGTCGATGGTCAGGCGCGCCTGGCCGGGCATGGACGAGATCGGTTCGCGGCTGCCGCGGCCGTGGATGACGAAGAGCGGCAGGATGAGGTCATCGGCGCGGAGCGTCGTCTCGCGCACCATCTTGCGCATGAGAGCAGACTCGCGGAGGCGTCGGGGACGGTAGATGGGATACGGCATGGATCAATTCCTTTCATCCCCAGCATGCCGGTCGGCATGCTGGCCGGAGGCGAGAGGGTCGGGGCCTCCCGGTGCGCCGGGTCTCCCCGGCAGGGGCGCCGGGGCGTGAGCCGCTGAGTAGTGGGCGGCGATGGCGCGGGCCAGGGCCGGGATCGTGTACTCCTCGGGCGCGATGGCGACGCGGAGACCGTGCTCGGCGGCGGTCGCCGCCGTCACCGGACCGATGCACGCCACGAGCACGCTCGCCATGAGCCGGACGAGCTGACCCGCGGCGAACAGCGCGGCGAAGTGCCGCACGGTCGAGGAGCTCGTGAAGGTGACGACGTCCACGCCTCCGGCCTCGAGAGCAGCCATGAGCTCGGCGGCCCCCTCCATGGCGGGCCGCGTCCGGTAGGCCGCCACCTCGTCCACCGAGGCGCCCATGGCGGCGAGCTCGCGCACGAGCAGGTCGCGCGTCTCCGCGGCCCGCGGCAGGAGGACGCGCTCCCCGGGGCGGACCAGGTCCCGCAGGCGCGCCACCAGCCCCTCGGCCACGTACTCGTCCGGGACCAGCTCGGGCCCGAGCCCCCAGCGCCGGAGCGCCTCCGCCGTGGCCGGACCGATGGCCACCACCCGGGGGCCGCCGAGCGCCTCGGCGCCGCGCCCCGCCTCGCCCAGGCGGCGCCGCACCATCGCGACACCGTTGGCGCTCGTGAAGATGAGCCAGTGGTACGAGCCCGCCGCGGCCAGCGCCGCATCGAGGGGCGCCCACGAGGCGGGCGGCTCGATGGCGATCGTCGGCACGGCCAGCACCCGGGCGCCGGCCTCCTCCAGGAGCGCCCCGAAGCGTCCGGCCTGCGAGCGTGCACGCGTGACGACGATCACCCTCCCGCTGAGCGGCCTGGCCGCCCCGACGTCCGTCCTCGCCGTCACCGCGCCTCCTCCAGCACCGCCCGCGCGCCCCGGGCGAGGAGCTCGTCGGCCAGCTTCTCCCCCAGCAGCCGGGCGGAGGCGGCGGGCCCAGTCACCGAGGCCGACAGCACCGTGCGCCCATCGACGCTCGCCACCCATCCCTCGACCGTGAGCGCCTCGCCTTCGAGTCGCGCCAGGCCCGCCACCGCGCTGTGACAGCCGGCACCCAGCCGCCCGAGCAGGGCCCGCTCCGCCTCGGCCTGCGCCCGCGTGTCAGTGTGATCGAGCGCGGCGAGAAGTTCAAGCAGCGCCCCGTCGGACTCGCGCGCCTCGATTCCCAGGATCCCCTGCCCCACGGCGGGGAGGAACTCGCCGGCGGGCAGCGGCCACGACCGCGCGGGATCGAGTCCGAGGCGGGAGAGCCCGGCCCGCGCCATGACGAGGGCATCGTAGTCGCCGGCGGCCAGCTTGCGAAGCCGCGTGTCCACGTTGCCGCGCACGGCCTCGATCCGGAGATCCGGCCGGCGGGCCAGGAGCATGACGCGCCGGCGGAGGCTCGAGGTGCCCACCACCGCGCCCCGGCGCAGCTCGTCCAGCGCCGCGCCGTCGCGGGTCAGCAGCACGTCCCGCGGATCCTCGCGAGGGGGGTAGGCCGCCAGGCAGAGCCCCGACGGCAAGAGGGCGGGCATGTCCTTGAGGCTGTGCACCCCCATGTCCACGCGGCCAAGCAGCAGCGCCTCCTCGATCTCCTTCACGAAGAGCGCCTTGCCGCCGAAGTCGGCCAGCGCCACCTGCGCCAGCCGATCCCCCGACGTCCTGATCGTCACCAGCTCCACCTCCGCGCCGAGGGCGCGGAGCGAGGCCGCCACGCCCTCCGACTGCACGAGGGCGAGCCGGCTCGCCCGGGTCCCGAGCCGGATCCTCACGGCTCGCGCTCCTCCCGGGGGCGCCGCAGCCCGAACAGCTCGGAGATCAGCTCGGCGAAGCGCGCGTGATGTCCGTCCCGCGTGGAGTCCTTGAGCTTCACGATGGGGGCGTGGAGGACCTTGTTGACGATGGCTTGCGAGAGCGCCTCCATCACCTGCCGCGTCTCCTCGGTGGCGGCGGGCAGCCGCGACAGCGCCTTGTCGAGCTCGCCGCGGCGGATCGTCTCGAGCTTCTCCCGGAGCGACACGATGGTCGGCACGACCTCGAGGTCACGCAGCCGCGCGGCGAACTTGGCCACCTCGCGCTCCACCAGGGCCTCGGCCCGCTGCGCCTCCTTCTGGCGCTCCCGCAGGTTGGCCTCCACCACGAGCCGGAGGTCGTCCACGTCGTAGCAGAAGGCGTCCTCGAGGTCGTTGACCGCGGGCTCCACGTTGCGCGGCACGGCAAGATCGATGAAGAACAGCGGCCGGTGGCGCCGGGAGTGCAGCGCCCGATCCACCTCCGGGGCGCGCACGATCGGCTCGGGGGCCGCCGTGGAGGTGATCACCACGTCGACCACGGCCATGGTGGCGGGGAACTGCTCGTAGGGCACCGCCGTCCCGGACAGGGCCTGCGCGAGGTCCTGCGCGCGGCTCCACGTGCGGTTGGCGACGTAGACGGGCATGGCCCCCTGCTCCATGAGGTGGCGGGCGGCCAGCTCGCCCATCTCCCCGGCCCCGACCAGGAGCACGGCCTTGCCCTCCAGCGAGCCAAAGATCTTCCGCGCCAGCTCGACCGCGGCATAGGAGGCCGACACCGCGTGGCGTCCGACCTCGGTCTCGGTGCGAATGCGCTTGGCCACGCTGAAGGCCTGCGTCATCAGCGCGTGCAGCGTCGGCCCCACGGTGCGGCAGGACTGGGCCAGGGCGAAGGCATCCTTCACCTGGCCGAGGATCTGAGGCTCCCCGAGGATCATGGAGTCGAGGCTGGCCGCCACCCGGAACGCGTGCAGCACGGCCTCGTCCTCGGTCTTGTGGTACAGGAGCGGCTCCACCTGGGCCAGGCTCACGCCGCGCGCGGCGCCCAGCGCCCGGAAGGCCGCCGCCCGGGCCGCGCCCGGTGCCTCGGCCAGCCCGTAGACCTCGACCCGGTTGCAGGTGGACAGGATCATCATCTCGGTGCACAGGCCCCGATCGTTGAGGTCGGCGAGGATGCCGCGCAGCTTGTCCTCCTCCAGGGCGAGCTGCTCGCGAAGCTCGACCCCGGCGCTCCGATGGTTCATCCCGGCCACGAAGAGGGTCGCCATCAGGAGCCGTGCTTTCCCTGGAGCATCACACCGGCGCCGAGGGTCAGGAGCAGAACGCAGAAGCCCGCGACGGCGAAGTAGGCGGCGCGCCGGCCGCGCCAGCGGCCCGCGGCCCGCCCCGACAGGGTCGCCGCGTAGACCGCCCACATGACGCTCGAGAACAGGGCCAGCGGGTCGAAGGCGAAGGGGCTGCCCCAGGCCTTGCCGGCGAAGAACACGCCCAGGAGCAGGCCCGTGGTCAGGAACGGGAAGCCCAGCGTGAGCGTCCGGTAGCTCAGGCGGTCGAGCGTCTCGAGCGAGGGCAACCGGTAGTAGACGGTCCCGGGGCGCCTGCCCTTGAGCTGCCGCTCCTGCAGCAGGTACATCACCGCCGCGGCGAAGTTGAGCACCAGCGCGGCCAGGCCCACCAGTGCCAGCGCCACGTGCACCTTGACCCAGACGCTCGAGGCAGCCGGCGTCAGCGCCAGCACGCGCAGCCCCGTCGGCAGCGCCAGCCCGAGGACCAGCACCACGGGCAGAACGAAGGCCCCGAGCACCTTCACGCGATAGGCGCGCTCGACCCAGAGCTCGAGGAACACGGCCACCCAGATCACGACGGACACCGTCTCGGCCAGCGTCATGAGCGGCAGGTGCCGCAGCTCCACCCCGCGCACGACGAGGGCGAGGGTATGGAAGACCCAGCCGGTCTGCGTCATGAGGATGGTGAAGCGCGACAGCCCTTCCCGGCGGCCGAGGAGGTAGCCCAGCGCCGACGCCGTGGCGATGATGTACGCCGTGAGCGCCACGTCGTACAGCACGGCGTTCATGCGTCACCCCTCTTCGACCCGCGGGCCTCCGGCGGAACCGGCCGAGAAATCACGAAGAAAGTCTAGCAGGTCGGCTCGGCCCGGCAAACCGGATACTCCCGGGCTCCCCGGGCGGGGGCTCAGGGGATCGGCGTCAGGTCCAGGGCCTCACCCGTGTAGAGGTTGAGCGTGTCGGGCCTCAGATAGCCGATGACGGTGACGCCCAGCTGCTCGGCGAGCCCAACCGCCATCTCCGTCGGTGAGGTCCGGGAGGCCACCACCGGCACGCCCATGCGCACGGCCTTGAGCAGCATCTCCGAGGAGACCCGGCCGGTGGAGAGCAGGATCCGGTCCGTCGTGGCAAGGCCCTTCAAGAGCGCCTCCCCCTTGAGCTTGTCCACCGCGTTGTGGCGCCCGACGTCCTCGGCCACCACCAGCAACCCCTCGGCGTCGGCGAGCGCCGCGCCGTGGATGCCGCGCGAGGCGCGATAGTGGACAGCCTCGCCGAAGAGCTCCTTGATCCGCGCCGCGAGCTGCGCCGGACGGATGCGCAGCGAGGACTGAAGCCGCGTGAAGAGGCGCGGGTCGATGCGAAACGTGATGCCGCCGCCGCAGCCCGAGGTCAGGACGCGTTCCGTGGGCAGCTCCACCGGGTGCGTCAGCGTGACGTCCGCGCGTCCGTCCACCTCGGACACCTCCAGCCGGGCGATGTCCTCGAGGCCTCCGATGACCTTCTCCATCCACAGGTAACCGATGACCAGTGCCTCCAGCTGGAAGGGCGAACAGAGGAGCGTGATGAAGCGAGCGCCGTTGACGTGGACCGTGAGGGGCTGCTCCCGCACCACCTCGCCCTTGACCTCCTCGGCGCCGTCCCGGCTCACCCGAAGGTACGCTCGCATGGCTCTATCCTGCCGGGCCGGGGGGGCAAAGGCAAGTCGCTCCCCGGCGCGCCGCGCGGCTCACGTCGGGTAGACCACGCGCACGAGGGTGAGCCCCCGGGGCGGCGCGGTCGGCCCCGCCAGCCTCCGGTCGCGGGCCGCGAGCAGGGCGCCGATCCAGCCGGGCTCCCGTGCCCCTCGGCCGACCTCCACGAGACTGCCCACGAGGTTGCGCACCATGTGGTGGAGGAATCGGTCGGCCGACAGGACGATCCCGAGCCGGCCCTTCCGCAGGACCAGCCGCGCCGAGAGCACGGTGCACGTGGGGGTGCGCCCGCGGCCGGCGGCGGCGCAGAAGGCGGAGAAGTCGTGCTTGCCCCTGACGAGCCGGAGCGCGCCCGCCATGGCGTCGGCCTCGAGCGCGTAGGGGGCGTGCCAGGCATAGCGGCGGAGGAAGGGATCGGCCGCGCCGCCCCGGTCGATCAGGTAGCCGTAGCGCTTGCCCCGCGCCCCGCGCCGGGCGTCGAAGCCCGGCGGCGCCTCGCGGCAGTCGAGCACGCGGATGGCCGCGGGCAGCAGGGCGTTGAGAGCCCGGCCCAGCACGGCGGGCGCCATCGCCGAGGCGGTGGCGAGGCTCGCCACCTGGCGCAAGGCATGAACGCCGGCGTCGGTGCGGCTGGCGCCCACGATCTTCACGCGCTCGCCGAGGACGCGCTGACAGGAGTGCATCAGCAGCCCCTGGACCGTCGGGCGGTCGGGCTGGATCTGCCAGCCAAAGAGATCCGTGCCGTCGTAGGCCAGCGTGAGGCGAAGCGTGCGTGTCATGCCCCCTCGCCCGGCGCCGGGACCCGCGCCGCTCAGCGGATCAGGAGCTCGGCGATCTGGATCCCGTTGAGCGCGGCGCCCTTGCGCAGCTGGTCGCCCACGACCCAGAAGTTCAGGGCGTTGGGCAGTGACAGGTCCTCGCGGACGCGTCCCACGAAGCAGTCGTCCTGCCCCTCCACGCCGATCGGCATCGGATAGCGGTTCTGCGCCGGGTCGTCCCAGAGCCGGAGCCCCGGGAAGCGCGCGAAGGCCTCGCGGGCGCGCTCCGCGCCCACGCGCGCCTCCGTCTCCGCGTAGACGGCGATGGAGTGGGCGGTGAAGACGGGCACCCGGACCGTCGTCGGCGACACCGCGAGGTCCGGCAGCTCGAGGATCTTTCGCGCCTCCTTGACCAGCTTCAGCTCCTCGCCGGTGTACGCGCCCTCGCCAAACGTGTCGATGTGCGGGATCACGTTGAAGGCGATCTGGTGGAGGAAGTGCTTCGGCGTCAGCGCCTCGCCGCGCGCCCAGGCCAGCGTCTGGTTGCGAAGATCCTCGACCCCATTGACCCCGGCTCCGGAAACGGCCTGGAAGCTCGTGGCGATCACGCGGCGGAGCCGGCCGACGTCGTGGAGCGGCTTCAGCGGCATCACGGTGACGACGGTCGTGCAGTTCGGGACGGCGACGATCCCCTGGTGCCCCTTGACGGCATGGGCGTTGATCTCGGGGACCACCAGCGGCACGGCGGGGTCCATCCGGAAGGCGCTGGACTTGTCCACCACCACGGCCCCGGCCTTGACGGCGAGCGGCGCGTACTCCCGGGACTGCGCCGAGCCCGCCGAGAAGAAGGCGATCTCCACGCCCTTGAAGGCCTCGGGTCCGACCTTCTCCACGCGGATCGAGTCGCCCCGGAAGGTCACCGTCTTGCCCAGGGACCGCTCCGAGGCGAAGGCCCGGAGGTCCGCCACCGGGAACTTCCGCTCCTCGAGGATCCGGAGCGTGGTCTGCCCCACCGCCCCCGTCACCCCCACCACCGCCACCCGCAACCCGCTCATGACGCCCTCGTCCTTTCCCTAGTACGACCGCTCCACTTCGCGCGCGATGAGGTCACCCATCTCGCGCGTCCCCACCGTCTTCTGCCCCCCGGCCGCGATGTCGCCGGTGCGGTGCCCCTGCTCGAGCACCCGGAGCACCGCCGTCTCGATGCGGTCGGCGTCCGGCCCGCGGTCCAGCGAGTAGCGCAGCAGCATGGCCGCCGAGAGGATCGCCGCGATGGGGTTCGCCAGGCCCTTGCCCGCGATGTCGGGCGCCGTGCCGTGGACGGGCTCGTAGAGGCCCACCCGCCCGCCGAGGCTGGCCGAGGGCAGCATCCCCATGGAGCCCGCCAGGATGGCGGCCTCGTCCGAGAGGATGTCGCCGAAGGTGTTCTCCGTGACGATCGTGTCGAAGTGCGTCGGCCGGTTGACGAGCGCCATGGCGCAGTTGTCCACCAGGACATGCTCCACCGCCACCTGCGGGTACTCCCGGGCCACCTGTGTGACCACCTCGCGCCAGAGCTGCGAGACCACCAGCACGTTGGCCTTGTCCACCGAGGCCAGCCGCCGCTTGCGCTTCATGGCCACGTCGAAGGCGGCGCGGACCACGCGCTCGATCTCGCGCGAGGTGTAGGCCATGGTATTCACTGCCCGCTGGCCGCCGTCGGCGAACGCCTCGCGCCCCCGCGGCTCCCCGAAGTAGAGCCCGCCGGTCAGCTCGCGGACGACCATGAGGTCCGTCCCCTCCACCACCGACCGCTTGAGGGGGGAGGCGTCCACCAGCATGGGGAAGCACTTCGCGGGCCGGAGGTTCGCGAAGAGGTCCAGCTCCTTGCGGATCCGCAGGAGCCCGCGCTCGGGCCGGCTCTCCTGGGGCAAGGCGTCCCACCGGGGGCCGCCCACCGCCCCGAACAGGATGGCGTCGCTCTGCTCACAGAGCCGGAGCGAGGACTCCGGCAGCGGGCCGCCGGTGGCGTCGATGGCCGCTCCGCCGGCCAGGCCCGACTCGAACTCGAAGGACGCCCCGGTGGCCTTGCCCACCACCTCGAGGACGCGCTCGGCCTCGGGTGTCACCTCCTGGCCGATGCCGTCGCCGGCCAGCACCGCGATCTTGTAGGTGGGCATGGTCAGGGACCGACCTCCTTGAGCTTCTGGCCGCCGGCCGGATGCACCAGCCGGTTCAGCGCGTTCACGTAGGCCCGGGCGCTCGCCTCGATGACGTCCGTCGAGCTGCCCTTGCCGGTCACCACGGTCCCGTCGAAGTCCACCTTCACCGACACCTCGCCGATGGCGTCCTTGCCCCCCGTGATGGCGCGGAGCTGGTAGTCCTGCAGCCGCCCCTTGAGCCCCGTGATGGCGTCGATGGCGTTGAGCACCGCGTCCACCGGACCGTCCCCGGCCCCCGAGTCCTGGAACACCTCCTGATCCTTCCGGAGCCGCACCGTGGCCGACGGGATCACGCCCGTGCCGCTGATCGTGTGGAGGTAGTCCAGGGCGTAGGTCTCGGGCACCTGCGCGATCTCGTCCTTCACGATCGTCATCAGGTCCTCGTCGAAGATGTCCTTCTTCTTGTCCGCCAGGTCCTTGAACCGCTTGAACGCCTTGCCCAGCTCGGCCTCGTCCATCTCGAAGCCCAGATCCTTGAGCCGCGCCGCCAGGGCGCGGCGCCCGGAGTGCTTGCCCATGACGAGCTTGTTGGCGTCGCGGCCGATGTCCTGGGGGCGCATGATCTCGTACGTGAGCTTCTCCTTCAGCACCCCGTCCTGGTGGATCCCCGCCTCGTGCGCGAAGGCGTTCTCGCCCACGATGGCCTTGTTGGGCTGCACGTGGACGCCGGTGATGTGGGAGAGGAGGCGCGAGGAGCGGAAGATTTCCTCGGTGCGAACCTGCGTCTCCACGCCGAAGTAGTCCTTCCGGGTCCTGAGCGCCATCACGACCTCCTCGAGGGAGGCGTTGCCCGCCCGCTCCCCGATCCCGTTGATGGTGCATTCGATCTGCCGGGCGCCGTTCTGGATGGCCACCAGCGAGTTGGCCACCGCCTGGCCCAGGTCGTTGTGGC
This sequence comes from Candidatus Rokuibacteriota bacterium, assembly GCA_016188005.1. Classification (NCBI taxonomy): domain Bacteria; phylum Candidatus Rokuibacteriota; species Candidatus Rokuibacteriota bacterium. The sequence continues at coordinate 61,928 of JACPIQ010000063.1, forward strand.
AGTGCACCGAGAGCACAGCCCGGGCGCTGTTCTTGACCCGCTCCCGGATGCGCGCGATGCGCTCCCCCCACTCCCGGGGAATGGCGTACCCCACCGTGTCGGGGATGTTGATGGTCCGGGCGCCGGCGTCGATCACGGCCTCGAGGACGTCGCACATGTAGTCGAAGTCCGAGCGGGAGGCGTCCTCGGGGGAGAACTCCACGTCCTCGCAGTAGCCGCGCGCGTGCTTGACGGCCTCCACGGCGGCCGCGAGCACCTCGGCGCGGCTCTTCCGGAGCTTGTACTTCAGGTGGATGTCCGAGGTCGCCACGAAGGTGTGGATGCGCGGCCGCTGCGCGTACCTGACGGCTTCCCACGCGCGATCGATGTCCATGAGCCCCACGCGGCTCAGCCCGCAGATGACGGGCCCCCCGGGGAGCGATCCCACCTGCCGGGCGACCTCGCGCACGGCGGCGAAGTCCTCGTCCGACGAGATCGGGAAGCCGGCCTCGATGACGTCCACGTTGAGCCGGGCCAGCTGGCGCGCCATCTCCAGCTTTTCCTGCGTGTTCATGGAGAAGCCAGGGGCCTGCTCGCCGTCCCTGAGCGTGGTGTCGAAGATGATGATGCGATCCATGATGACGTCCTCCGCTGTGCCTCTAGTGCGCATCCCGTGGTGCCTTCTCGGCCGTCATGGCCCCTTCCCGGCGGCGCGCCCACACGGGGCGCGTGGGTCCGCTCAGCAGGTAGGCCGAGAAGAGCGCGAACAGGAACCACTGCGGATGGGTGGCGACGATCAGGACCCCCAGGACGACGAGCAGCAGGAGGCCGACCGGCCGCCGGCGCCCGAGGTCGATCTCCTTGAAGGAGTAGAACCGGAAGGTGGACACCATGAGGAGCGCCACGAGGTAGGTGCCCACGGCGATGGCGATGGCCTGCCACCGCGCGATCTCCCCCCCGTCGAGCAGCAGGAACACGGCGCCGACGACACCCGCGGCGGCGGGCGTGGGCAGCCCCACGAAGTAGCGGCGGTCCGCGACGCCGGTGTAGACGTTGAACCGGGCCAGCCTGAGCGCGCCGCAGATCACGAAGAGGAAGGCGCCCAGCCAGGCCGCCCGCCCGAGCCGGGAGAGGACCTGCGAGTACAGCATGAAGGCCGGGGCCACACAGAAGGAGACCACGTCCGCCAGCGAGTCGAACTCCACCCCGAACGGGGTCGTGGTCTTGGTGAGCCGCGCCACCTTGCCGTCCAGGATGTCGAGGACCATCGCCACGAAGATGGCGATGGCGGCCTCCACCGTTCGCCCGTGGCTGGTCAGGATCAGGGCCAGGAAGCCGCAGAAGAGATTCCCGGTGGTGAGCAGGCTCGGCAGCAGGAAGATGCCGCGCCGCCGCTGCTCGCGCAGCTCGGCCCAGCGGCGCCGTCGGGCACCGCGCCCGCCCTCGCCCGGCAGGTGTCGTCGTCTCAAGGCAATCCTCGTCGCACCTGGTCCCGTCCCCCACCATCTGCCAGGGCCCAGCACTGGCCCCCGCCATGCCTGCACCGCCCGCGAGCCCACGGCCTCGACTCTCTACCATCTGCGGGGGCCCAGAAATGGCCCCCGCACTCCCCCAGCCGGCTAGTCACCGGAGGACCCCCATGACTGTTTCGCCCCCGCGCGCGCGATCCCCCGCCCGGACGCGGACCTCCGTGCCCCGCGGCACGATGAGGTCGGTGCGCGATCCGAACCGGATCAGGCCGTACCGCTCCCCGGCCTCGAGCCTGTCGCCCGGCCGCACCCGGCACACGATGCGCCGGGCGAGCACCCCCGCGATCTGCCGCACCGCGACCCTGCCCCCCTCTGCCTCGAGCGTCACGGTGCAGCGCTCGTTGTCCGCCGAGGCCTCGGGACGGTACGCCGCCAGGAACCGGCCCGGCGTGTACTGGACCTCCCGCACGATGCCCCCCACGGGCGCCCGGTTGACGTGCACGTCCAGCGGCGACAGGAAGATGGACATCCGCACGGCCAGTCCGACGAACGGGTCGTTCACCTCGTCGATGCCCATCACCCGACCGTCGGCCGGCGCCAGCACCCCCCCCGGCAGCCCGGGCGGCGTCCGCTCGGGATCCCGGAAGAACCCCAGCGACAGGAGCCCCGGCACCGCCGCGACGGCCGCGGCCCGGTGCCAGCCCATCACGGCCAGAATACACGACACTGCCAGCGGCGGGAGGATGAAGGGCCACCCCTCGGGCGCTACCGGCAGGCGCCGGGGCGGGGGCTGCGGCGCCCCGCCCCGCTCCGGTCGGGGAATCTCCATGTCCGCTCGCCTCGCCTGGGCTCGCTCACGCTCGCCCGGTCTTCCATATCCGCTCGGCTCGCCTTCGGCTGCGCCTCGCACTGCCGGCTGCGGCTCGCCGCCTCGCTCCGCTCGGGAGTTTCCACATCCGCTCGCCTCGCCTTCGGCTGCGGCTCGCCGCCTCGCTCCGCTCGGGGAGTTTCCATGTCCGCTCGCCTCGCCTTCGGCTGCGGCTCGCCGAACAGTCACATCCGCGGGGGCTTGATCCAGGACATCATCTTCCGGAGCCGCGAGCCCACCTCCTCGATGGGATGCTGGGCGTCGCGCCTGCGCATGGCCAGGAAGCCCGCGCGGTTCGCCTGGTTCTCGAGCACCCACTCGCGGGCGAACTGGCCGGACTGGATCTCGGAGAGGATCTTCCTCATCTCGGCGCGGGTCTGCTCGTTGATGATCCGGGGGCCGCGCGTGTAGTCACCGTACTCCGCCGTGTCCGAGACCGAGTAGCGCATGTAGGCCAGCCCGCCCTGATAGAAGAGGTCCACGATCAGCTTCATCTCGTGCATGCACTCGAAGTAGGCGATCTCGGGCTGGTAGCCGGCCTCCACGAGGGTGTCGAAGGCGTCCTTGATCAGGTGGGAGACGCCGCCGCAGAGGGTTGTCTGCTCGCCGAAGAGATCGGTCTCGGTCTCCTCCTTGAACGTGGTCTCGATGACGCCGGCGCGCGTGCAGCCGACCCCCTTGCCGTAGGCGAGGGCCAGGTCCCGCGCCTTGCCCGACACGTCCTGGTACACGGCCACGAGCGCCGGCACGCCCGGCCCCTGGCTGAAGAGGTCCCGCATCACGTGCCCCGGGGCCTTGGGGGCGATCATGGACACGTCCACGTCCGGCGAGGGCACCACCTGGTTGAAGTGGATGTTGAAGCCGTGCGCGAACATGAGTGTCTTTCCCTTGCCGAGGGCTTGAAGCCGTGCGCGAACATGAGTGTCTTTCCCTTGCCGAGGGCCCCCTTGATAGACTCCTCGTAGACCTGGCGCTGGCTCTGGTCTGGCAGCAGGATCATGATGATCTGCGCCGCCTGGGCGGCCTCGTTCACGGTGGTCACCAGGCAGCCGTCGGCCTCGGCCTTGGCCCAGCTCCTGGAGCCCTTGTAGAGCCCCACCACCACGTCCTGGCCGGAGTCCTTGAGGTTGAGGGCATGCGCATGGCCCTGGCTGCCATACCCGATGATGGCGATCTTCTTGCCGCGCAGCAGCCCGAGATCGGCGTCCTGGTCATAGTAGATCTTCGCCGGCATGACTGTCGTCTCCTTGACTGGTTAGTCCGCGAACCCGACGACCCGGGGGTCCTGGGGCGCCGGAGGGAGAGCCGACTTCGGCTTTCCCAGCTTCTGGTCCGCCTTGCGGAGCCGAGTCTTCGGACCGCGGGCGATGGCCACCTTGCCGGTGCGCACGAGCTCCTGGATGCCGAACGGCCGCAGCAGCTCGATGATGGCGTCGATCTTCGTCTCCTCGCCCGTGACCTCGAGGGTGTACGTCGTGGCGGTCACGTCCACCACCTTGGCCCGGAAGATGTCGCCCACCCGCAGGATCTCCGCCCGGACGCCGGGCTCGGCGTTCACCCGGATCAGCAGCATCTCGCGCTCGACGTGGTCCTCCTCGCTGAGGTCCGTCACCTTGATGACGTCGATCAGCTTGTGCAGCTGCTTCATGACCTGTTCGAGGACGAACGCGTCGCCGTGCACGACCAGCGTCATCCGGGAGACGGTCGGGTCCAGGGTCTCGCCCACCGACAGGCTCTCGATGTTGTAGCCCCGGGCCGAGAACAGCCCGGCCACGCGCGACAGCACGCCGAACTTGTTCTCCACCAGCACCGCGATCGTGTGCTTCTTCGCCTCGGTCTCCTGCACCCGTCGTCCTCTCCTCGTGCAGCCTCTGGCCTTGCCGTTTCGAGCGCGCGCGACGCCCGCGCCCCCGTGGGGGAGTCATCGGCGGGGGGCGTCGAGGCCCCCGCCGATCAAAACCCCGTCTGCGACCGGGCAGCCTTGTCGCGCACGTCTACGCTGGGCGGGGCCAGGATCATGTCGATGTTGGCGCCGCCCGCCGGGACCATGGGGAAGACGCACTCGTGCTTGTCCACGGTCACGTCCAGCACGACCGGGCCCGGCGTCGCGATCATCTTCTCCAGCGCGGGCACGACCTCGCTGGGCCGGGTCACGCGGAGACCCGTGCACCCGTAGGCCTCGGCCAGCCGGACGAAGTCGGGGCTGCCGCCGAGATCGCTGGCGCAGTAGCGCTCCTTGTAGATGAGCCGTTGCCACTGGCGCACCATGCCGTGGCCGCCGTTGTTGATGATCACGGTCTTCACCGGCAGCTTCTCCTCGACGCAGGTCGCCAGCTCCTGGCTGTTCATCTGGAACGAGCCGTCCCCGTCGACGTTGACGACGAGCTTGCCGGGGTTCCCCGCCTGGACGCCCATGGCCGTCGGGAGCCCGTAGCCCATGGTGCCGAGCCCCCCCGACGTGCACCAGGCCCGCGGGTGCTTGAAGCGGTAGTACTGCGCCACCCACATCTGGTGCTGGCCGACCCCGGTGACGATCAGCGCCTCGCCAGCGGTCAGGTTGGAGATCTCCTGGACCACGTGCTGGGGCTTGACGACCTCGTCGCTCCACTCGTAGTGCAGCGGGAAGTCGCGTTTCCACTCCGCGACCTGGCCCATCCACTGCTTGCGGGCCTCGCGGACTCCACTCGCCGGATAGGTGCGGAGCTCCTCGTGCAGCGCCTCCACGAGCTTGCCCAGCACGCGCTTGCAGTCCCCGACGATGGGGATGTCGACCTTGATGTTCTTGGAGATGGAGGAGGGGTCGATGTCGATGTGGATGATCTCGGCATGGGGGGCGAAGGCGTCCACGCGCCCGGTGACGCGGTCGTCGAAGCGCGCCCCGATGGCCACCAGCACGTCGGAGTGGTGGACGGCCATGTTGGCGTAGTACGTGCCGTGCATGCCGAGCATGTCCAGCGAGAGCGGGTCGGCCATGGGGAAGGCCCCGAGCCCCATGAGGGTCTGCGTCACCGGGATCTGCGTCAGGTCCACCAGCGCCCGCAACTCGGGCGAGGCGTCCGAGGAGATGATGCCGCCGCCCACGTACAGCACGGGCCGCTTGGCCCGCACGATGGCGCGGGCCGCCTTCTTGATCTGCCCCGGGTGCCCCTCGTACGTCGGGTTGTAGGAGCGGAGGTGGACGGTCTCCGGGTAGTCGAAGGCCCACTCCTTGACCAGCACGTCCTTGGGCAGGTCCACGTGCACGGGCCCCGGGCGCCCCGTCCCGGCGATGTGGAAGGCCTCCTTGATGATCGCCGCCAGGTCGTTGCCGTCCTTCACGAGGAAGTTGTGCTTGGTGGCGGACCGCGTGATGCCCACGTTGTCCGCCTCCTGGAAGGCGTCGTTGCCGATGAGATGGGTCGGCACCTGGCCCGTGAAGGCCACCAGCGGAATCGAGTCCATGAGCGCGTCCTGGAGCGCGGTCACCAGATTGGTCGCCGCGGGGCCGGAGGTGACCAGGCACACCCCGATCTTGCCCGTGGTCCGCGAGTACCCCTCCGCCGCATGCCCGGCGGCGGCCTCCTGCCGGACCAGGATGTGCCGGAGCCCCTTGAAGTCGTGCAGCACGTCGTAGATCGGCAGCACCGCCCCGCCGGGCAGCCCGAAGACGACGTCCACCCCCTCGCGCTTCAAGCACTCGAGCACGATCCGCGCCCCTGAAAGCTTCACGACCCTGTCCTCCTAGAGGAGTCCCGCCGAGGCGAGGACCTCCTTGATCTCGTCGATCGCGTCGCCGTCCGGCGTGCCCAGGGGCGCCCGGCAGGGGCCGCCGTAGAAGCCCTGCAGATCCAGCGCCGCCTTGAGCCCGCCGATGCCATGGCGTCCCGCCACGCCGCGGTCGGCCAGCATCATGCGCGCCGCGATCCCCTTCGCCTCCTCCCAGCGCCCCTGCCGCGCCAGCGCGTACACCTCGCAGAACTCCCGCGCCGCGATCACGGCCAGCGCGAGGATGCCGCCGGACGACCCGATGGCCAGCGAGGGCAGGAGCGCCGCCGCGGCCCCAACCAGCACGTGGAAGCTCTTGGGCGTGAGGTGGATGATCTGCGCCGCTTGCGGGATGTTGCCAGAGGAGTCCTTGATGCCTCGCACGTTCGGATGCTCGGCGATGCGCGCCACCGTATCGGGCTCCAGGTTGATCCCGGTGTTGAGGGGGAAGTTGTAGATCAGGATCGGGATCGGCGAGGCTTCGGCCACGGCCAGGTAGTGCCGGATCTGGGCGGCCGCCTGGGCAAAGGCCTTCGTGAAGTAATGCGGCGTGATGACGATGGCCGCGTCCGCCCCGATCTCGGCCGCCCGCCGTGTCTGGCGGATGGTCTGGAGCGTCGAGTTGCACCCCGTGCCGGCGATCATGGCGCGGTCGCGCGGGATCGCTCCGCGCGCGGCCACCAGCACCGCGTCCCGCTCGGCATCCGAGAGCATCGGGAACTCGCCCGTGGAGCCGAGGATCACATAGCCGTCGAGGGGGGTCGCGTTCCAGCGCTCGAGGTTGGCCTGGAGCCGATCCGTCGCCACCGCGTCTCCCCTGTACGGGGTGGGCACCGGGATGTAGACGCCCGCGTGCTCACGCATGTCGCTTCCCTCCGCGGACGGCACGGGGCTCCTTGATCTGCGCCTGCGCCGCCGCCAGCCAGGCGATGGGAACCATGAAGGGGGAGCAGGACACGTAGTTCATGCCCACGCGGTGACAGAACTCCACGGACGAGGGCTCCCCGCCGTGCTCGCCGCAGATCCCCACCTTCAGCTTCGGGCGCGTCCGGCGCCCACGCTCGATGCCGATCTTGATCATCTCCCCGACGCCTTCCTGGTCCAGCACGGCGAAGGGATCGAACGGGAGGATCTTGTGCTCGAGGTAGTAGGGCAGGAACTTGCCGATGTCGTCCCGGCTGTAGCCGAAGGTCATCTGCGTCAGGTCGTTGGTGCCGAAGGAAAAGAATTCGGCGCACTGCGCCATCTGATCCGCGATGAGCGCCGCCCGCGGCAGCTCGATCATGGTGCCCACCGTGTAGGGAATGCGCGCCCCCATCTCCCCTTCCACCGCCGCCGCCACCCGCCGGGTCATCTCGTCGGTGACCTTCATCTCGGCCAGAGTCCCCGTGAGCGGGATCATGATCTCGGGCTCCACCTTGATCCCTCGCTTCGCCACCGCGCAGGCGGCCTCCATGATGGCGCGCACCTGCATCTCGTAGATCTCGGGGAAGGTGATCCCGAGCCGGCACCCACGGTGCCCGAGCATCGGGTTCTGCTCCATCAGCGCCTCGAGCCGCGCCTTGAGGGCGCCCAGTTCCGCGTGGTGCGCGGGGTTGATGCGCAGCGCATCGAGCTTCGTGTACTCCTCGAGCACGTCCTTGTACTTCGGGAGGAACTCGTGGAGCGGCGGGTCCAGCAGCCGGATCGTCACCGGGAAGCCCGCCATGGCGGTGAAGATCCCCTCGAAGTCCTCCCGCTGGAAGGGCAGGAGGCGGGCCACCGCGGCTTGCCGCGCCTCGGTGTCCTGCGCCATGATCATCTCGCGGACGATCGGAATGCGCTCCTCGCCGAAGAACATGTGCTCGGTGCGGACCAGCCCGATGCCCTCGGCCTCGAACTCGCGGGCGGCCCGCGCGTCCCGCGGCGTGTCGGCGTTGGCCCGGACTCGCGTGGTGCTGACCTCCCGCGCCCACCCCAGGAGCTGCTTGAACTCCCGGGAGAGCGTGGGCTCCACCAGCGGCACGGTACCGACGATCACCTCGCCGGTGGACCCGTTGAGCGTGATCACCTGCCCCTCCCGCACCACGCTGCGGCCCGCGCGGAAGAGGCGGTTCTCCTCGTCCACCACCACGTCCCCCGCGCCCACCACGCAGCACTTGCCCATGCCGCGCGCGACGACGGCAGCGTGGGAGGTGAGGCCGCCGCGAGAGGTGAGGATGCCCTGGGCGGCGTGCATGCCCGCCACGTCCTCGGGGGAGGTCTCGGTCCGGACCAGGATGACGTGCTCGTTGCGGAGCGCCATCTCCACCGCCTGCTCCGGGTCGAACACGACCTTGCCGGACGCCGCGCCGGGCGCCGCCGGCAGGCCGCGGGCGATGGCCGCGTACCGGGCTCCCGGGTCCACGGTGGGGTGCAGGAGCTGGTGCAGGGAGGCGGGATCGACCCGCAGGAGGGCGTCGCCCCGCTTCTTGACGAGCCCCTCCTTGACCATCTCCACGGCGACGCGGACGGCCGCCGCCGCCGTCCGCTTGCCCGAGCGCGTCTGCAGGATGAAGAGCCGTCCCTCCTGCACGGTGAACTCGATGTCCTGCATGTCCCGGTAGTGCTTCTCCAGCCGGTCCTTGATCGTGACCAGCTGGGCGTACACCTTGGGCAGGCGCCGCTCCAGCGCGCTCACCGGCTCGGGCGTCCGGATCCCCGCCACCACGTCCTCGCCCTGGGCGTTGATCAGGAACTCACCGAAGAAGCGCCGCTCCCCCGTGGAGGGGTCGCGGGTGAAGCAGACCCCGGTGCCGGAGGTCTCGCCCAGGTTGCCGAACACCATGGCCATCACCGTGACCGCCGTGCCCCAGTCGTCGGGCAGGCGATGGATGCGCCGGTAGTCGACCGCCTTCTTGGCGAACCACGAGTCGAAGACGGCATTGATGGCCAGCCGCAGCTGCTCGGACGGGTCCTGCGGGAAGGGCTGCCCGGTCTGCTCCTGCACGAGCCGCTTGGAGTCGGACACGAGCCCCTGGAGCGCTTCTGCCGGGACCTCCGCATCCGTCCCGGCGCCGGTCCGGTCCTTGGTCTCGTCCAGCAGCTTGTCGAAGGCCCGGCGGTCGATGCCGAGGACCACATCCGCGAAGATGGTGATGAAGCGCCGGTAACAGTCCCAGGCGAAGCGCTCGTTCTTCGTCCAGCGCGCCAGCCCTGTCACCGTCTTGTCGTTGAGGCCGAGGTTGAGCACGGTGTCCATCATGCCGGGCATCGAGGCCCGCGCCCCTGAGCGGACGGAGACGAGCAGCGGACGCTCGGGGTCCCCCAGCTTGAGCCCGACCGAAGCTTCCAGGCGCGCGAGGCCGTCGAGGACCTGGGCCCAGAGGCCACCGGGCTGCTTCTTGCCCCCGGCCACGTATGCGGCCCAGGCCTGCGTGGTGATCGTGAAGCCGGGCGGCACCGGGATGCCGAGGTTGGTCATCTCGGCGATCTCGCACCCCTTGCCGCCCAGGAGGTCGCGCATGGCGCTCGAACCCTCCGCCTTGCCGCTGGCGAAGAAGTACACGTACTTCGGCCCGCGCACGCCTCGCTTCGGAGCCTTTGCCCGCGACTGCCTCCCCGACCCTGCCTTCCCCATTCAGTGCCCCTCCGGCTGCGATCGCTCCTGACAGGAGAAAAAGACAGGCCCACGAGGGGCCTGGAGCCGACTTCCACGCTAGCCGCTAATGCTAAGGGAGCCGATCGGGGATGTCAACGAATATTCTTCCTCCACGGGCACTTACGTGGGGTCGCGGGTCAGCTGGAGGGGCTCTTCCGCGGGGCGGGGCCCGCACCGGACTCTCGCGTCCCCGCGCTCAGGGAGCCCATCACCAGCCGCTCGACGGCGACGAGATGGTCGAGCACGGCTTGCTGCGCGGCCGGCTCGTCGCGATTCCGGATCGCCTCGAGGATCCGCGCGTGGTCCCGATGCGATCGCGTCGGACGCCCGGGGGTCTGAAGCAGCTCCTCCCGGCTCTGGGTGAGCAGGTCCACGAGCGCGCTCACGATGCGGGTGATGGCGCGGTTGTGGGTGCTGTTGGCCAGGGCGGCGTGAAAGGCGGCATCCTGCGCCAGCCCGGTCCGCCCCTGGGCCACCTCCTTCTCCTGGACCTCCAGGATGCGCTCCATCTCGGCCAGTTCCTCGGCGGTGGCCCGCCGGGCGGCCAGCCCTGCGATGGCCGGCTCGATCAGGCGGCGGGCCTCGAAGAGCTCCCCCACCGCCTCGCGATGTGGGAGGATCACCAGGGCCAGCGGCTCGATGAGGGTCTCCACCGAGATGTCCCGGACGAAGGCGCCCTCTCCCGCCCGGATCTCGATGAGACCCCGGCTCTCGAGCGAGCGGAGCGCCTCCCGCACCGAGGTGCGGCTCACCCTGAACTTCTCGGCCAGCTCCCGCTCGGGGGGCAGCCGGTCGCCGGACCGGAGCCTCCCCTCGCCGATGAGCTGCTTGACCTGGCGGACGATCTCCTCGTAGATCCGGGTGGACTTGATCGGCTCCACGTCCGGCCAGTCGGCGGGACGCCCGTCGGCGGTCATTCCACGCCCGCCTCGCTCCCGGCCAGCGCCCGCCGCCGGGCCGTCATCCAGCCCACCAGCATGATCCCGCCCGCCAGCACCGCACGCACGGTCCACTCGACCAGGCGCGGGGTCTCCCCGATCCGCTGGACCACGAAATCGTCGTGGACGATCATCTTCCCGGCCACCTCGCCCAGGATCCCGCCCGCGATCAGGATGATCCACGCATACCGGTTCATGAGGGTCGCCAGGACCCCGCTCCCCCAGACGACGATGGGAATGGAGAGCCCGATCCCGAAGACCACCAGCGTCAGATTCCCCTCGGCGGCGCCCGCGACGCCGATGACGTTGTCGAGACTCATCACCACGTCAGCGACGATGATGATCCAGATGGCCTCGAGCAGGGTCGTGCCGTGCCGGACATGTCCTTCCCCGCCGCCCCCATCCGACTGGCGCACGAGCTTGATGGCGATCCAGACGAGCGCGAGGCCGCCGACGACTTGCAGCAGGGGGATGCGGAGCAAGTACGTGATGATCGCGATGAAGATCAGGCGCAGGCCCACGGCCCCCGCTGCCCCCCAGATCCGCCCCTGGAGCTGCTGCCGCTTCGGCAGGGTGCGGACGGCGAGCGCGATGACGAGCGCGTTGTCGCCGGCCAGGGCCAGATCGATCACGACGATCTTCAGGACACCGACGATGAAATCGAGGCTCACGGCTCCCCCGGACGCTCCGGCATCAGCTGCCGCCCTGCGCGGGCGCGACGGCGCGGCCCCGGAGGCGGCGCCAGTAGGGCGTGATCAGCGGCAAGGCGAAGAAGAAGAGCGCCACGGCCGTGATGGCGCCGGAGATGGGTCGATTCAGGAGGATGAGCAGCGAGCCCTGCGACATGATCAGGCTCTGCCGGAGCGCGTTCTCGGCCAAGTCGCCCAGGACGAGGGCGAGCACGAGCGGGGCCAGCGGGTAGTCGAGCTTCTTGAACACGTAGCCGATCACGCCGAACACCAGCATATACCAGATGTCGATCATGCTGCCATGGACGGAGTAGGCCCCGATGGCGCACACGGCGACGATGAGCGGGGTCAGGATCGCGAAGGGAATCCGCAGGATGGCCGCGAAGAACGGCACGAAGAGCAGCACCATGGCGACGCCGATGACGTTGCCGGTGTACATGCTGGCGATGAGTCCCCAGACGAACTCGGGCTGCTCCTTGAACAGCATGGGCCCCGGCTGCAGGCCCCAGATGATGAGCCCGCCCAGCATGACCGCGGCCGTGGGCGAGCCGGGGATGCCCAGCGTGATCATCGGCAGGAGGGCAGCGCCGCCGGCCGCATGCGCCGCGGTCTCCGGGGCCACCACCCCCTCGATCTCACCCTTGCCGAAGCCCTCCGGGTGCCGGGAGAAGCGCTTGGCGAAGGCGTAGCTCATGAACGAGGCCGGCGTGGCGCCGCCGGGCTTGAAGCCCATCCAGAATCCGATCATGGAGCCGCGGATGAAGGTGCGCCAGTACCGCGGCAGCGTTCTCCACGTCTCCCACACCACGCGCGGGTTGATCCGGGCGCTCGCCCCTCTGAAGGAGAGCCCCTCCTCCACCGTGAGGAGGATCTCGCCGATGCCGAAGAGCCCGATGACGGCGACGATGAAGTCGAAGCCCTTCATGAGCTCCGTGAACCCGAAGGTCAGGCGCAGCGCGCCGGTGACGATGTCCAGGCCCACGGAGGCCAGGACGAAGCCCAGGAGGATGGAGACGAGGGACTTGACGGGGCTGCCGCCGCCCAGACCGATGAACGACGAGAAGGTCAGGAGCTGGATGGCGAAGAACTCGGGCGGACCGAACCGGAGGGCGACCTCCGCCAGGACCGGGGCGAACAGGGTGATCAGCACCACGGAGAACAGCGCGCCCACGAAGGACGACGTGAAGGCGGCGGTCAGGGCCTGCCCTCCCTCCCCCCGCCGGGCCATGGGGAAGCCGTCGAAGGTGGTGGCCACGGACCAGGGCTCCCCGGGGATGTTGAAAAGGATGGAGGTGATGGCCCCGCCGAACAGCGCGCCCCAGTACAGGCTCGTCAGCAGGATGATGGCGGAGGTCGGGGGCATGGTGAAGGTCAGCGGCAGCAGGATGGCCACCCCGTTGGCTCCCCCGAGGCCCGGGAGCACGCCGATGACCGTGCCCAGCGCGATGCCGACCACCGCGACCATCAGGTTGTGGGGCTGCAGGGCGACCTGGAACCCCAACAGGAGATTCTCGAGGCCCATCGGCTAGCGCCCCACCAAGCAATCGGGAGGCGGGGGCGCGAGGCGTACTCGGACGTACGTTGAGCGCACGCGCCGTTGGGCTCGCACTAGTAGCCCAGCCAGGCCTCGAGCGGGCCCTTGGGCATGGGCACGAGGAACCATCTTTCGAAGACGAGGAAGGTGATCACGGGGAACGCGACGGCCAACCCCGCGGCGGCCGCCCACGAGTGCCGTCCGACCCACCGCATGTAGAAGGCCAGGTAGAGCGCCGCCGCGACATAGAGGCCGATGGCCTGCGTGAGCACGACGAAGGCGGCCGCCGGGCCCACCACCGCCAGCACCGGGCCGAGTGCCTGGCGGGTCACGAAGGCATAGGGGCTGGCGCGCCGGCCGGCCTTGACCGCGATCGCCAGGCAGCACCCGATCAGGAGGACGGCGAGCCAGAACGGGAAGAAGCCGCTCTGGGGCCCGTCCGTCCCCCAGCGGATCCCCAGGCGCAGGGCATCCACCAGGACGAGCACGCCCACCGCGGCGAGGATCGCTGCCGTGATCAGGTTAGCGGCACGCATCGGGCGGCCGGGACCGGGACGATCGAGGACCTGGCCCGCCTACTTCTTGAGGAGGCCGCCCTTGGTCATGAGCTCCTTGTGGAGCTGTTCCGCCCCCGCCACCCACTTGACATAGTCGGGGCCGGTGAGCCAGGAGGGCTTGAGTGCGCCCCTGGAGAGGTACTCCTTGAACTCGGCGGAGTCATAGACCTTCTTGAGGAAGCCCTGGTACCACTCCACGGCTTCCTTGGGCATGTCGGGCGCGCCGAAGATGCCGCGCAGCATGAGGTAGTTGATGTCCGCGCCGATCGCTTCCTTGATCGTCGGGATGTCCTTCCAGTCGGCGTCCGGGATGCGCGCGGTATCGAACACCGCCAGGGGTCGGACCCGCCCCGCCTTCCAGTGGCTGGCGCACTCGATGGGGTTGTTCACCGTGGAGTCCACGTGCTTGCCCACGAGGTTCACGCAGACCTCGCCGCCGCCCTTGAAGGGGACGTAGGTGAACTTCACCCCCTGGGACTGCTCCAGCAGGATCGTGATGATCTGGTCCTCCTGGGCGGAGCCGGTCCCGCCCATCTTCATGACCCCGCCCTTCTCCTTCACGGCCGCGAGGTATTCCTTGGCGGTCTTGTAGGGCGTCTCGCCGTTCACCCAGAGGATGAACTGGTCGAGCGCCATGCGGGCGACAGGGGTCAGATCCTTCCAGTTGAACGGAACGCCGGTGTGTAACGGCGTGGTGAAGAGGTTGGAGAGCGTGATGATGATGGTGTGGGCGTCGCCCTTCTTGCCCTTGACGTGCAGGAACCCTTCGGCTCCGGCGCCGCCGGACTTGTTGACCACGATGAGGGGCCGCGGGGAGAGCTTGTGCTTCTCGGCGATCCCCGCGATGAGGCGGGCCATCTGGTCCGCCCCGCCGCCGGTGCCGGCCGGGATCACGAACTCGATGGGCTTGGTGGGCTCCCAGGCGGCGTGGGCGGCCAGCGGCAGGGCCGTGCACAGCGTGAGGGCGATGATCAGACAGGCAAGAGGTCCCCGTCGGAGTCCCATGCGGCATCCTCCTCGCGGTCGTGCTGCGGGTGTGAGGCCATTCTCCCGATCGCGGTCGGGAACTGCCGGAGTCCGGAGGACAGCGGGGCTTGCCCTTCGCACCGCGCCAGGGCCGGGCTCCAGGGACCCCGGGGTCCCGGCCCTGCGGGCGATGCCGACACGCACTAGGGCATCGGCACTACCGGCCTCTTCTCCTTCCAGAACGGGATAACGCCGGGAATCTCCCACTTGTTCCACATCTCGTCAACCTTGGACTGGAAATAGTCCAGGTCCTCCTCGGTGAAGTGGGCGAAGCGCCCCTGCTTGAGCAGGTACTCCCGGACGGGCCTGCGCGGGCGCCCCTCGGCGATGGCCTTGGTCTTGCCGTAGTGGCGAACCACGCCGTCCTCGACCTCGTAGAGGGGGAAGATGCCCGTCTCGACGGCCAGCTCGCCCAGCTCGTGGGAGAGCATCGGGTCGAAGTCCCACCCCTTCGGGCAGGGATCGAAGGAGTGGATGAAGGTGGGCCCGCCGATCGAGAGCGCCTTCCGCACCTTGTTCATCATGTCCACGGCGTAGGAGGCGTCCACCGTGGCCACGTAGCGGCACTCCGGATGCCCGGCCGCGAGCATGCCGGCCGTGTTCTTCTTCCAGCGCGTGTGCAGGATGCGCTTCACGGAGCCGGGGGGGCTGAAGGTGGTATGGGCGCCGTAGGGCGTCGAGCCCGAGACCTGGATGTCCGTGTTGGCGTACGACTCGTTGTCGTAGAGGAAGATGAGGCAGTTGTACTCCTTGTGGGTGAGCGTCGCCGAGATGGCGGCGAGCCCCATGTCGGCGCCTCCCCCGTCACCGCAGAAGGCGATGACGTTGATGGGCTCGGCCTTCATCCGCCCCTTTCGCATGAGCGCCTTGAGGCCGGCCGCGGTGCCGAGCGCCGCGGACCCCGACGAGCCGAGCTGCGTGTGCATCCACGGCACCACCCAGGGTGTCGTGTAGTAGGTGGTGTTCGCCACGTACATGCAGCCCGTGGCGCCGAGCACGATGGTCCGCGGCCCCGCGGCCTTGATCATGAGCCGCATGACGAGGGCCGATTCGCATCCCTGGCAGGTGCGGTGCCCGGAGGTGAAGTACTCCTCCACGGACACCTTCTTCACGCCCTTGAAGAGCGGCAGGGCCTGTGTGGCGTTGGTGAAGGTCTCTGGCATGGGTGTTTCTCCTTGCCTCGGCGTCTCGGCGACGCCCTTTACTTACCGGCAACGCCCCGCTGCGCGGGGCTTGCCATGTGGTGGCTTCGCCTCGTCCCTATTCGCGGACACCGAGCCAGTGGGTCTTCAGGTCGGACTTGCCGGCCCTGGCGGCCGCGAAGCACATGTCGGCTACCTTGGAGACGTCCGCCAGCGTGACCTCGCGCCCGCCGAGTCCCCCGATGAAGGACAGGAGCGGCGGCCGCTTGTCGGCGTTGTAGAGGGCGGCCCGGATCTCGTTGGCGACCACGCCCGAGCCGAAGGGCGAGCCGAACGAGTAGTCGCGATCGATGACGCCGATGGCACCGGCCCGCGCCAGCGCCGCGGCCAGCTTCTCGGTGGGGAAGGGCCGGAACCACCTCGGCCGGATCAGTCCGACCTTCTTGCCCTGGGCCCGCATGTTGCGGATCCCGACCTTCAAGGGCAGCGAGATGGTCCCCATACCCATCAGGATGACTTCGGCGTCCGCCGTCATGTACTCCTCGAACCACGGGTTGTCCGGGCCGCGGCCGAAGACCTTCCTGAAGTCGGCGTAGGCCTCCTCGATGACGGTATAGGCGCGGCTCATGGCCTCGTTGTTCTGCCGCCGGATCTCGATCACCCAGTCCTCGTTGGCCTGGGGCGCCACGGAGATGGGGTTGTCCGGATGCAGCTGCAAGTCGCCCCGGTCGTACTTCGGCAGGAAACGGTCCACCTTGGCCTTGGTGGGCACCTGGACCAGCGCCTGGGAATGCGTGAGGAAGGCGCCGTCAGCCGAGATGGCGATGGGCAGGAAGACTCGCCGGTCCTCGGCGATGCGGTATGCCAGGAGTGCCGTGTCGAGCATCTCCTGAGCCGTGTCCACCCAGGTGAGCAGCCAGCCGAGGTCGCGCACCACGAGGGCGTCGTTGTGCTCGACGCCGAAGGCGCCCGGATCGTCCAGGGCGCGGTTGCCCACCATGGCGACCATGGGGACGCGGAGCGGCGGCGTCACCGTCAGGCACTCCATGGCGTACATCCAGCCGACGCCCGAGGAGCCGCAGAACACGCGGGCGCCTACCGTCGAGGCGTGCTTGACGATCTCGAACTGGCTGTGTTCGCCCTCGGCCACGATGTACTCGGCCACGAGCTTGCCGTTGGCGATCTTCTTGGCGATGGCCTGCATCACCGTATCGTAGGGGCGGATGGGATACGCGGTGACGACGTCGATGTCCGCCAGCGTCAACGCTTCCGCGCAGGCCTCACTGCCGGAGATAAGCATCTCCGTGTCGCCGGGGGCCGCCGCCGGCATCTTGGTCTCGACAGCCATCGTGGTCTCCTTGTCACCATGGCGCGGGCCCCCGGGCTGTCGCCCGCCCGCGCCTCGTGGCTCGCTCCCCTCGTCCGTCCCCTGCCCCGCGGGCCCCCGGGCTGTCGCCCGCCCGCGCCTCGTGGCTCGCTCCCCTCGTTCCTAGGGTGTCTTCCTGTCGGCGTTCTCGCCGGGGATGCCCGTGGTGATCTCCATGCCGCCCGTGTCAAGATCTTGCTTCAATTCCTGGGCGTACTGCCCGCGGAAGCGGAAGCCGTGGGAGCGCGCGACGTGGGCCTTGTCGCTGACCTTGGCCGCAAGCCACGCCCGGTACCTGTCCTTGTCCTTCCGCCACGCCTCCCACTGACTCGCGTTATCGTCGAAGGCGGCCTCGCTCACCATGGTGATGCACTCCTTGGCGGGGCACACCGCCTCGCAGACGCCGCAGCCGCAGCAGGCCTCCATGTCGGCGTCGTAGAGACCGTCCGGGGTGACGTTGAAGCAGGAATCGGGGCATTGCAGCCAGCAGAGCGTGCACTTCACGCACTTGTCGAAGTCGATGACCGGCCGCATCGTGCGGGTCGTGAACTTCTTGAAGTACGGGTTCCGTTCCGGCACATAGCCCTTGCCGCCCTCCATGGGCTTGCCCACGGGGATGGCCGGGATGCTGACGCCTTCCCGCATCTCCCACCACTTCGGCTTCTCGAAGGAGAATGGCGTCTCGGCGTTGCCCTCGGTGATGTTCACCGGCCGGGTCTCGAGCCGCTCATGGGCCTTGCGCGCCGAGGCCACCTTGACCTCCGAGCCCCACTCCGCGTCCTTGATGGCCTGGCACACGGCGTCGAGGGAGAGGAAGTCGGGCTTGATCCTGGCCAGGGCCCCGAGGACGCGTGCCTCCGTGTGATCCTCGCGGTACACCCAGAGCCCCGAGAAGGAGGCCTTGGCCCTGACCAGCGCCAGCGTGTAGGCGGCCTCCTTCTTGTGGATGTCCTTCAGGAGATCCTCCGCCGGCTGGAGCGAGGTCATCAGCACGGTGCCGCCGGGCAAGGTGAGCCGGTTGATCGGCTGCAGGCCGTACCACGCCCAGGACTCGACGCCCTTGGCCAGCGTGTCGTCCACGCAGATCGTGACATCGACCTCCTGGGGCTCGTAGCGCGCCATGTTCTGCTCGAGCTCCTCCTGGCTGTCGGCCACGATGGCGAAGTCCTTGGCGGGGATGCCGTTGCGCTGCGGGCTGTCGCCGTAGCGGCCGAAGGCGATGCCCCAGCGGCCCGCCTTGCGCGCGGAGAAGACGATTCCCCTGCAGATGCGCGAGGCCAGGTTCTTCTGGAAGATGCCCCGGTACACGACCTCGCAGGTGAAATGCGCCATGCTGACCTCCTACGCAGGCACGAAGGCCCGGGCGAGATTCCGATGGATTCGATGAGGGGTGGTCATTGGTCGGTTGGTCCGACCACACTATGCCCTCGATACCCCCCCTGCTGTCAACTGGTCGTTTGCTATGGGAAAAGAGGGCGAGATGGCCGACTAGCCGGTGCTCCCGTCAGGTCCGCCAGCTGCCAAGTCCACCATGTGAGCGGGTGCCGGGGGCGCGGCGCGGACCATCGCGGTGAAGTACTGGTGGACGGTGAGATCCTCGGTGAGCTCTGGATGGAAGGCGGCGACCAGGACGCTGCCCTGCCGGGCCATCACGCACTCGCCTCCAAGCTCGGCCAGCGGCCTGACTGCAGGGCCGAGTCGCCGGATCCGCGGGGCGCGGATGAACACCGCCTTGAACCGCACGTGTCCCTGACCGAGGTCGGCCCCAAGCTCGGTCTCGAAGGACTCCTTCTGCCGGCCGTAGGCGTTGCGCTCGGCCGTGATGTCGATGAAGCCCAGCGAGCGCTGCGCGGGGTGCGCCACCTCGCGGGCGAGGAGGATGAGGCCGGCGCAGGTGCCGAAGATCGGCCGGCCCGCCCCATGGAACCGGCCCAGGGCAGGGATGAAGTCCCAGGCGTCCATGAGCTTGAGGAGCGTCGTGCTCTCGCCACCGGGAATGACGAGCCCCGACACCTCCTCGAGCTGCTCTGCCTTCCGCACCTCCACCGAGGAAACGCCGATCCGCGCCAGCGCCTTCCGGTGGAGGTCGAAATCACCCTGGAGCGCCAGCACCCCGATCTTCATATGCCCTGGCTCGTTCACGTTCACCGGATCTCCGTCCTCGCTCGGCTCGCCGTGCGGCACGGCTCCCCTCGCCCGCCTCGCTCCGCTCGGCTGACTTCCTTCTTCCGCTCGGCTCGCCCCCTCGCCCGCCTCGCTCCGCTCGGCTGACTTCCTTCTTCCGCTCGGCTCGCCGTGCGGCACGGCTCCCCTCGCCCTACCACCCCCGCGTCTGGAGGAGGTCGGATTCCTTGAGCTTGGAGGTCTCGATGCCCGGCATGGCCTCGCCCAGGTCCTCGGAGACCTTGGCCAGTACGTCGGGGTCCTTGTAGCGGGTCGTGGCCTGGACGATGGCGCGGGCCCGCACGGCCGGATCCGCCGACTTGAAGATGCCCGATCCTACGAAGACGGCCTCGGCTCCGAGCTGCATCATGAGCGCGGCGTCCGCAGGGGTCGCGATGCCGCCCGCCGAGAAGTTGGGCACCGGCAGCTTGCCCTGCCCGGCGATCCACCGCACCAGCTCGTAGGGCGCCCCCAGGTTCTTTGCCTCCGTCATCAGTTCCTCGGGCCCGAGCGTGGTGAGCCGCTTGAGGCCGGACACCACCGCGCGCATGTGACGCACGGCCTCGACGATGTTGCCGGAGCCCGCCTCGCCCTTGGTGCGGATCATCGCGGCGCCCTCGCCGATTCGCCTGAGGGCCTCACCGAGGTCACGACAGCCGCAGACGAAGGGCACCTTGAAGGCGAACTTGTCCACGTGGAAGTGCTCGTCGGCCGGCGTCAGGACCTCGGACTCGTCGATGTAGTCCACCCCCAGCGCCTCCAGGATCTGCGCCTCGACGAAATGCCCGATGCGGCACTTCGCCATCACCGGGATGGAGACCGCCTGCTGGATCTCCTTGATCTTCCGCACTGGCGACATGCGGGCCACCCCGCCGTCTCGACGGATATCTGACGGCACACGCTCGAGCGCCATCACGGCCACGGCACCGGCGTCCTCGGCGATCTTCGCCTGCTCGGCGTTGGTGACGTCCATGATCACGCCACCCTTGAGCATCTCGGCCAGCCCGACCTTCAGTCTCAGCGTCCCGATCTCCATGTCTCTGTTCTCCTTTATGTCGCTCGAATGTGGATGACTTCGGTGTGGCGGTTGGGCCTCTTCGCCCCTCTTGGGGCTCATCGGGGCGCCCGGGCAACCGGGGCCTCTTCGCGCCTTCGGCGCTTTCTCCATGTTGCTTGAATGTGGATGACCTCGGTGTGGCGGTCGGGCCTCTTCGCGCCTTCGGCGCCTTCTCCATGTTGCTTGAATGGGGATGACCTCGGTGTGGCGGTCGGGCCTCTTCGCGCCTTCGGCGTGGATGACCTCGATTTGGCGGTTGGGCCTCTTCGCGCCTTCGGCGCTTTCTCCATGTTGCTTGAATGGGGATGACCTCGGTGTGGCGGTTGGGCCTCTTCGCGCCTTCGGCGCTCATCGGGGCGGCCGGGCGACCATCGTGGCTATTCGAGGGCTTGCTGGAGGTCTTCGATCAGATCACCGGGGTCCTCCAGCCCTACCGAGATGCGCACGAGGCCCGGGCCGATGCCCATGGCCGCCTTGTCCTCGTCGGAGAGGCGGCGGTGGGAGGTGCGCGCCGGGTAGGTCCAGGTCGTCGCCACATCGCCGAAGCTCGGCGCGAACTCGAGCAGCCGCGTCCGCGCCATGAGCCGCTCCACCGCCAGCGCCCCGCCCCCGAGATCCACCGAGAGGATGGCGCCCATGGGCCCCGGCATCAGCCGCCGGGCCAGGACATGCTGCCGATGGGACGGGAGCCCCGGATAGTGAACGCGCGCCACGGCTGGATGGCGCTCGAGGAACTGCGCCAGCTGGAGGGCCGTGGCCGACTGCCGCTCGAGCCGCACGCCGAGCGTCCGGGCGCCGCGCACGGCCAGCCAGGCGTCGAAGGGGCCGAGGTTGGTGCCTGCCCGGATCATCGCCTCGCGCAGCCTGTCCATGCTCTCCCTGCGGCCCAGCACCAGTCCGCCCGTCATGTCGCCATGCCCCGAGATGAACTTGGTCAGGCTGTGCACCACCACGGTGGCCCCGTGCTCGATGGGGCGGAGGACGGCCGGCGAGGCCATGGAGGCGTCCACGATGAGCGCGACGCCGCGGCGCTCGAGCCCCGCCGACAGCGCGGGGAGGTCCGCCAGGAGCAGCAGGGGGTTGGACAGGGCCTCGACGAAGACGGCCCGGGTGCGTGGCGCGCAGGCCTCGAGGATGCGCCCGGCGTCAGTGGCGTCCACGAAGGTCGTCTCCACTCCGAGTCGCGCGCCCTCTGATCGCAGGAAGGATGCCGTGGTCCCGTAGAGATCGCGCGCCGCCACCAGGTGGTCGCCGGCCGAGAACAGCCCAAGGAGCAGCGCCGTCGTGGCCCCCATCCCCGACGCGCAGGCCACGGCGGCCTCGGCGCCCTCGAGCCGCGCCACCAGGTCCTCGAGCATGGTGTGGTTGCCTGTGCCGTAGCGCCCGTAGACGTAGCCGGCGGTCTTGCCTTCCCAGACGGACTCCACCGTCTCCATGTCCTCGAAGACGTAGACGTTGGTCTGATAGATCGGGGCCGTGAGCGGGCGGCTCGCCGAGACCGTGTCGCGGCCACCCCGCGCTGCCAGGGTATGGAAGTTCACGCCCGGTCTCCTCCTCTCATTACACGAGGGGAACGGCCATCTCCGGCTCGCGGGCCGGGGGGGCGGGGTGCCGCCCCAGCTCCCGGATCGCATCGCCGAGCCGTTTCATCCCTTCCTCGATCTGCGACAGCGCGACGGCCGAGAACGACAGCCGCAGGGAGCGCTCGCCGCCGCCGTCGGTGAAGAAGGCCTCCCCCGGCGTGAAGGTCACGCCGCGCGCCTGCGCCCGCGGGAACAGCGCGGCGGTCTCGAGCCCCTCGGGCAGCGTGAGGAGGAGCGAGAAGCCGCCCTCGGTCTCGGTCCACGTGACGCCCGGGGGCATGAGGCGCGCGAGGGAATCCAGCAGCGCGGACCGGCGCCGGCCGTACTCGCGCAGCACCCGCACCTGATGCCGCTCGAGGAGCCGGCCCTCGCAGAAGTGGTACACGGCTGCCTGGAGCAGAGGGCTCGTATGGATGTCGGCCAGCTGCTTGGCCATGTCGAGCCGCTCGATCAGGGCCGGTGGCGCCACGAGCCAGCCGAGCCTGAGTCCGGGGAAAAGGATCTTGGAGAACGTGCCGATGTAGATCACCAGCCCCGCGGGATCCATGGCCTTGAGCGGTCCCGGGGGCCGCTCCCCCCAGAAGAGCGTGCCATCGAAGCCGTCCTCGACGATGGGAAGCCTGTGCCGGACCGCCAGGTCCACGAGGCGCTGCCGCACGGCCAATGGCATGGTGAGCCCGGTGGGGTTGTGCGCGCTGGGCTGGCAGTAGAGGAACTTGGGCGCCTGGCGCTCGAGCAGCCGCTCGAGATGGGACAGGGAGAGCCCGGAGGCCGCCATGGGCACGGGCAGGAGCTCCGCGCCGAAGGAGCGGAACACCTGCATGGCGCGCGGATAGGAGGGCTGCTCGATGGCCACGAGGTCTCCCGGATCGAGCAGCGTGCGAGCCACCAGATCAAAGCCCTGCTGGGAGCCGTTGACGATCAGGATCTCCTCCGGGTGGGCCTCGACCCCGAAGCGCAGCAGGTAGCGAGCCAGGTACCGGCGCAGGGGGGGATAACCGGTCGGAGGGTAGTACTGGAGCAGCTCTCGGCCCTCTTCCCTGATGACCCGGTTGAGGACACGGCGGAAGGCATCCGTGGGGAACAGCGCGCTGTCCGGCATCCCACCGGCGAAGGAGATCGTTCCGGGGGCCGTCCGGACCGGTTGGCTGTAGCTTCGCCGCCGGTGCGTGTCGGCCATCGCAACCTGGGCCCGCCTGGAGAGGAGCTCGGACCAGTCGAGCCGCGGCACGGCGACCGGGACGGGCTCCGCCGATGCGGGGACCCGCTCGGCGACGAAGGTGCCCTGTCCCACGTGCGCCCTGGCCCAGCCCGCCGCGATCAGCTCCTCGTAGGCCGCGGCCACGGTGGTTCGGTTCACGCCGACGTCGCGCGCCAGCTCCCTCGAGGCCGGCAGCTTCACGCCGGGCGCGAGGAGCCCCTGGCGGATCAATCGCTCGAGATGGGCCTGGATCTGCCGGGCCAGCGGGACACGCCCGCCCTCCCCGCCCGTGCGCCTCAGGGGAATCTTCATGACCCCACCATACCAGCCATTATCGTGTCATCAGGCGCAGTGTAAAGAGCCAATTGGCCGTATCTCTTATCAGCCAATAGACGGGCGGTCCTGGCGTGGTAAGATTGCCGCCCCATGCCCGGTCTGGTCGTGCTCGAGTCCATGTGGAACCGGAAGGGCCAGCTCCTCGAGGAGGAGCCCTCGGTGCTCCCCTACCTCAAGGCCATCAAGCAGTCGCTGGCCTGGGAAGGCATCCGGGTCAGCCTCGTCTACCGGCGCTTCTACAGCAACTACGATCTGGGTCTCCTCCTGGAGGAGGTGCGCCGCCGGCGGTCCTTTCAGGTCTGCTACATCGCCTCGCATGGGCAGGGGCGCACGCTGAGGGGAATCGGCAACCGCGTCATCCGTCTCGGCGCCCTCGTCGAGCATTGCCGGCCCAGCCCGCGCGTCGGCTACATCTTCGGCGCCTGCGACTTCGTGATCCCGGACACGGCGCGCGACTTCCTCATCCGCACCGGCGCCCGCTTCATCGCCGGCTACCAGAAGGCCATCCCCTGGACGGAATCGATGCTCGTGGACTGTCTTTTCCTCTCCTATCTCCTCGGCGGCACCATGAAATGGGTGCGGACCAAGCACGGGGAGCGCGAGCCACCCCTGCGCGGGCACGAGGACTTCGAGATCACGCGCTCGGAGAACCCGCAGAAGGTCGCGGGACAGCTCTACCGGGATTGCCCGCTGGCCCACGACATCACCTTCTCCTGCTTCACCCTGGATCGCAGGTCCGGGCGCCCGCCGGAGCTGGTCAGCTCCTTCGACGCCTACCGCAAGAGCGTCGACCGCTCCCGGCGGCCGGTCCGCCACCTCTAGCGACAGACCGTGGCCGGTTGAGGCGGTCCCGGGGCCCGGCTATACTGGCGCCGGCGCCCGCGCCGGGCGGGACTGGCCCACATCACCCACCCACAGTGCGAGGAGGACCGTATGGCCGAGATGAAGGAGTTCGCCGGCATCTACTATCGTGAAGGGGCCCTCGACCCGAAGACCATGCAGCTGGTCGCGATGGCCGCCATGGCGGCCGCCGGCTGCACCTCCTGAGTGCCCGGACGCTTCGCGGCTGCGAAGCAAGCCGGCGCAACGGACGACGAGATCTCCGAGACCCTCTACTACGCCATGCGGGGCGCGGCCCGCGCCGCGTGGAGCACCATCAAGGTGATTCCCGGCGTCGAGGATCTCAACAAGGAGTGGAAGACGACCTACGAGCGGGAACGCGGCAAGTAAAGGAGCCCATCGCGATGCCAGTGACACCCAGCGAGCAGGAGGAGGAGTACTTCGCGCGGCTGGAGTTCGAGCGCCGGAAGAAGGCCCTGGCCGAGCAGGAGAAGGAAGCCGAGGCCGCGGAGCGCCAGCGCGTGCTGGCGGTGGCGCGGAACCGCTGCCCCAAGTGCGGGGCCTCCCTCGTGACCATCGCCTACCGTAAGGTGGAGCTGGACAAGTGCTCCGCGTGCGGCGGCTTGTGGTTCGACTGGGGCGAGCTGGGCCAGGTGCTCGCCCAGGAGGGCGACACCGGTTTCCTGGGCGGGCTCAGGAAGATCTTCGGCTGAGCGCCATGGCTCAGGGCGAGGCGCCCATCAAGCAGGCGATCACGTGGATCGACGAGCAGCTTCGTGACAACCCGGCGGCCGACCGCGTCAGGCTCATCGACGAGGCGAGCCGCCGGTTCGATCTGACTCCGCTGGACGCCGATTTCCTCCTGCGCCACCTCGCCGACCGGAGCAAGGGGTGACCCGGAGCCAGAAGGCGGAGGTGCAGGCCCGCTTCGGTGCCACGGCCGAGGCCTATGTCCGGAGCGCCGGCCATGCCGGCGGGCTCGACCTGGAGCGTCTGGTGGCCTGGGGGCGCTCGACGGGAGCCAGCCGCCTCCTGGACATCGCGACGGGAGGCGGCCACGCCGCCCTGGCCTTCTCGGCCTTCACGCCCACCGTGGTGGCCACCGACCTCACCGAGCCCATGCTGCAGGCGGCGCGGGCCTTCGCCGCCACGCAGGGCATGACGACCATCCGCTTCCTTGGCGCCGACGTCGAGGCCCTGCCCTTCCGGGACGCCGCCTTCGGCGCCGCGACCTGTCGCATTGCCGCGCATCACTTTCCGGACGTGCCGGCGGCTCTCCGGCAGGTCGCTCGCGTCCTTCAGCCAGGGGGCACCTTCCTGCTCCAGGACATCCTGGGCCACGAAGACCCCGAACTGGCCGCCTTCATCCTCGAGGTGGAGAAGCGCCGCGATCCCTCGCATGTGAGGTCGCTGAGCCAGGCCGAGTGGGCGGAGTACCTCAGCGCCGCCGGTCTCGCTCCGCTGGACGAGGCGGTGGTGGCCAAGGTCCGGCCCTGGGAGGAGTGGACGGGGCGGATGCGCATGACCGCCGAGGCCCGGGCGGCCCTGGACCGCTTCGTCCTGGAGGCGCCAGCCCGCTGCCGCGAAGCCTTCAGCTTCACGGTGGAGGAGGGACGCATCCGCGCCTTCAGTGACCGGATGCTCCTGGTCCGCGCCGCCAAGACCTAGCGTGAGTTTACCCCGGAGCTGGTGGGCGCTTCGGGAAACGGGCTGAAATCACGCGCGATTCTCGCCCGAGGAGCGTAGTTACTACGGAGTCGGGAGCAAGTCAAAGCCCACCGCCAGCCGCCGCGCTGGCTCGGGC